>NZ_JAAIJR010000229.1 GCF_010915725.1 Thiorhodococcus mannitoliphagus | reverse complement strand
ATTGGTCAGATCAACGACGCCATGAGCCAACTCGACAAGGCCACCCAGCAGAACGCCTCCTCTTCCGAGGAACTCGCCGCCACGGCCGAGGAACTCAACGGCCAGGCCAGTCAGCTGCAAGAGACCATGTCCTTCTTCCGCACCAGCGCCTCTGGGGGCTCCAGCGTGCGCGCCGCACCGCGCCCGATGCACAGTGGTAGCGGGAAGCGCGCTAGCGATGCTGGCGAGACCGAGGTCGACCTCGACGACTTCGACCAGAAAGACTTCGAGCGCTTCTGATTGGAGGTCGAAATGGGCGAGCTCATGGTAAGCAAGACCGCGACCGAGGCTGGCGTGGACGCCGACGAGGCCGGCCAATACCTGACCTTCGACGTCGGCGAGGAGCGCCTGGCGATGTCGATCGACGCCGTCAAGGAGATCATCGAGACCCCGGTGATCACGCGCGTGCCCATGACGCCGGATTACATCCGTGGCGTGATCAACCTCCGCGGCAGCGTCGTGCCTGTGATCGACCTGGGCGCGCGCCTGGGGCGCGGCGGCATCACCCTGACCAAGCGCAGCTGCATCGTGCTTGTGGAGGTGCGCGTGGGCGAGGAGGGGCATGTGCTCGGGATGCTGGTCGACGAGGTCAAGAACATCCTCGAGATCCCGCGCGAGGACATCAAGCCGCCGCCGGAGTTTGGCTCTGAGATCCGCACGGATTTCATTGCGGCCATGGGCCGGCTGGAGGACGTCTTCGTGATTATTCTCAACGTCGATCACGTGCTCTCCATCCAAGAACTGGCGGCGTTGCAGGCGTTGCGGACGGAGGTCGCCCCAAGCGGCTCCAATGCTCAGTCTTAACTTTGCCTCTCATGCCAACGACACTCCGGTTGAGCGGACCTCGATTGCGGAGGTCGTCCCGCTTGAGGAGGCGGAGTTCGAGCGCTTTCGTCGTTTCATCTATGAGCGGGCAGGCATCAGTCTGGCACCGCACAAGCGCCAGATGGTCAGTGCGCGCCTTCAGCGGCGCTTGAGGGATCTGGGGCTGCGCAGCTTCACCGCCTATCTCGAGCGCGTCTCCGAGCCCGGCCACGACCTCGAGCGCCAGCACCTAGTCGACCTGCTGACGACCAATGAGACCTACTTCTATCGTGAGCCGGCGCATTTCGACTTTCTCCTCCAGCAGGTGCTGCCAAGCTACCGTGGACGTCCGCTGCGCGTTTGGAGCGCGGCTTGCTCGTCCGGGGAAGAGGTCTACACGCTCGCGATGACGCTGGCGGAGGGGCTCGGCATGGAGCAATGGGAGATTCTGGGAACCGACATCAGCTCGCGTGTGCTCGACCAGGCCCGGCGCGCCCTCTACCCCTTGGAGCGGGCCAAGCACTTGCCGCGCGCCTGGCTGTCGAAGTACTGCCTCAAGGGGGTGCGCGCCCAGGCGGGCAATCTTCTGATCGACCCCAAGCTCAAGGCGCGCGTGCGTCTGGTCCAGCATAATCTGATGCAGCCCTTGAAAGAAACGGCATCCTTCGAGCTGGTGTTCTTGCGTAATGTACTGATCTATTTCGATTCCCCGACCAAGCAGCGGGTGCTGAACGCCCTGAGCCAATCCATCGCCCCTGGCGGCTATCTGGTGATCAGTCATGTGGAGTCTCTGCAGGGGCTCCGGACGGATCTTCAGATGGTTCGGCCATCCGTGTTCCGCAAACCGCGGCGTTAAGGCGCTCGCGCGCTCGGTGGCGTTTGCTCAAGACAATGGCGGAGGTGACACGGGTCAGAAAGCGTTTTTTGCGGCCGGGCGAGCACTTTGTCACCCGGGAGCCCATGATGCTTTCGACGCTGCTGGGATCCTGCGTGGCCGTGTGTCTCTTCGATCCGATCGCGCGCGTCATTGGCATGAACCACTTTCTGCTGCCGGTGCGCAATCCAGCGTCCGGACACTTGGCGCTGGATTCGGACGCGGGACGCTACGGCCTGTGGGCGATGGAGATCCTCATCAACGAGGCGCTCCAGCTGGGTGCGCAACGGAAGCGGCTGCGCGCCAAGGCCTTCGGCGGGGCCAATGTCTTGCAGTTGGCCTCACTGGGCTTGCCCGAGCGCGACGGCATTGGCACCGCTAATGTGCAGTTCGTGCGCGGCTTCCTCGAGCAAGATGGCGTCCCGCTCGTGGCCCAGGACCTGGGCGGCGTTAATGGGCGTCAGGTGCACTTCTACGGAGGCGACTACTCGGTCTTCGTCAGACGGATCCCGCGCTCGAACACCACTGGCATCATTGAAGAAGAGCGCGACTATCTGCGGCGCACCATTGCAGTCGAGCAGCGCGGCAGGCCAGCGGATTTCTTCTAGGATGACCATGGGCCTAGAATCCTCGAGGGCGCAAAATGCTTGCAGATGAGTCAAATTTCGATGAAGCGTCCGACCATCCAAGGCCGTCGGGATCGGGATCGGGATCGAACCGACGATAGCGATCCCGATTCCGATAGCGATCCCGTTGGCATGACTCGTCGGTCTGAGGCGAATCCTCTCTAGAGACTTGGGCGGAAGGGGCGACACTCCGCGCGACGGCCGCTCAGAGTGCTTGGGAAGCCAAGGGTTTTTTCGGATGGAGTGGGCTGAGATGCCTCAGGTCAAGGTCGTGATCGTCGAGGATTCGGCACTCGCACCAAGATCACCCGCGTCCTGCCGCTCAGGCTCGCCATCATCGATGATTTTCTCGTTAGGGCCGAGGCCGATCAATACGTGATCCTGCTGTTTCAGGTCGTCGTCTGCGTCGAGATCGACGCCACCCAGACCATCAAGCAGCAGGATCCGCACGCCATCAATCTGCGCGGCGAGGTGCTGCCCTTCATCCGACTCGCCGAGTTGTTCGACAGTCAGCTGCGGGGCAGCGCGACTGTAGGCGCCGTGAGAGCCTGGTCGTGGCGCCTTTCGATCATCACAAGATGGGCCTGGTGGTGGATAGATTCCTGGGCGAGCTGCAAACCGGCATCAAGCCCTTGGGCAAGATTTTCGAGCGTCTGCGTGGCGTGGCGGGCGCGACCATCCTGAGGACGGGTGACATCGCCCTGAGCCTGGATGTGTCCGAGCTGGCTACCATCGCGCACACCAGGGGCGACCGCGCCAAAAAGCGCCAGTCAAGGTGACCAAGTCTGGGGTTCTATTCCTGTTTTTTACCGGCCTGATAATTATTAATCTGAAGGGGATCGGGAAATGCTTGGAAACCTAAAGTTCAGAACTCAGCTTTTTTTGAGCAACGCTCTGATTCTGGCTCTGATGATTGCCATATCAGTGGTTGTCTACCTGAGCATTCATTCACTGCTGCAGAATTTCTACTGGGTTGACCACACCCATGAAGTCCTCGCTGAGGCGTCTAGCATTGAAGCCGCGGCTGTCGATATGGAAACAGGTATGCGCGGCTATCTGCTCGCGGGCAAGGAGGAATTTCTCGCCCCATACAATCGCGGAAAAAAGACCTTTGATGAGCTGATTGACACACTGTCAAAGACGGTCGATGACAATCCTGCTCAAGTAAAGCTGCTGGCGGAGATCAGAGACACCATCGATCAATGGCAAACCGACGTCACCCAACCGGCCATCGAGCTGAGACGCGAGATCGGCGATGCAAAGACCATGAACGACATGGCCAAATTGGTTCAAGAGGCCAGAGGCAAGCAATACTTCGACAAATTTCGTGGGCAGATTGCCACCTTCATCGAACGCGAAGAAAAGCTGATGCAGGCGCGTCAAGCCAAGGCCAAGACCGCCACCGAGATCAATGAGCTGAGGCAGTTGGCCGCCTGGGTTGATCACACCTATGAAGTCATGGCTACCGCAGAGGCGATCCTGGCTGCAGCGGTCGACATGGAAACCGGTATGCGCGGCTACCTGCTCGCTGGCAGGGACGCCTTTCTCGAACCCTATAACAACGGCAAGGAACGTTTTTATGCGCTCGTCGCTTCCTTGTCAAAGACTGTCGACGACAACCCTGCCCAGGTTGCTTTGCTGAAAGAGATCAATACGACGATTACCGGCTGGATCGATAATGTCGTTGAAGGCCAGCTCAACCTGCGCCGCGAAATCGGTGACGCGAAGACCATGGATGACATGGCTAGGCTGGTCGGCGAGGAAAAAGGCAAGGTCTTTTTCGATAAATTCCGTGACCAGATTAAGACCTTCAAGGAAAGAGAAAGCGCGCTCATGGGTGCACGGATGGCATCGCTTGAGTCAACATCGGCCACCGCCGTCAATATCTCCATCTTCGGGACCTTGTTTGCGGTCACCATGGGTATCGCCATTGCGTTACTGCTGATCAGCAACGTCATGAAGAAACTGGGTGAAGAACCGGCCGTGATTGCCGAGATCACGCGTCAGATCGCCAAGGGCGATCTCGCCATCAGCTTCGACCAGACCAAGATGCTTGGGGTCT
>NZ_JAAIJR010000228.1 GCF_010915725.1 Thiorhodococcus mannitoliphagus | reverse complement strand
CGGATCAATCCCCGCGTCATCAAACAAAAGATGAGCAAATGGCCCAAGAAGCGGGCGCACCACCGACATCCTCCTCAACCGACCCAACCCTTCGAGGAGAGCATTGTGCTGTGCCATTGAACGGTATTGGGTTTAGCCCTGGCCATGAGCTAGGTGAAGCCTATGTTCGCGGCCTTTTTAAAACAGAAGCAGGAAAGCGGAATATAGAACGCATGAACGAAGAACTCGAACTGTCTGGCGATAGCTATCAGCGAGTTCAGCAGTTTATTACGAACTCGACGTGGTCTGCATCCAATCTCATCAGTGAAGTCGCGCTGAATACGTCTAATTTTTACGCGAGCCAAGACGATTATCGACGCCGTGATGCCGGTTACATCATCGACGAGTCTGCGCATATCAAGAAAGGAAAGTACTCCGTTGGCGTCGCGCGACAATATGCCGGAATCATAGGAAAAGTGGAGAACTGTCAAATAGGTGTCTATGCCAGTTTGGTGTGGAAATCACATAGCACATTGATTAATGAGCGACTCTTTCTTCCAGAATCCTGGACTTCCGATTCAAAACGCTGCGAGAAAGCCGGGGTTCCTGAGGACAAGCGCACGTTCAAGACGAAACTTGAACTCGCCCTTGAGATGCTCAAGGCCGACGTCGAGGTCGGCGTTGAGTTTGGCTGGGTCGGGGGAGATGGTCTGTACGGTCACGGACTTGAACTTGGTAACTCTTTGGATAACATGGGGTTAACGTTTTTGCTAGATGTACATTGCAATCAAAAGATCTATCCCTTCAAGCCGCAGCTTAGTGTTCCTGAAAGCACGTCCAGACGCGGACCGAAGCCGACGAAACTGCGCGCCGATTGCAATCCCATTCGAGTCGATTTGTACGCCCAGCAACTGCCTTCTTACGAATGGCAGACGGTCACCGTTCGAGACGGCACGAAGGGGCCACTGACCCTCTCGATGCATGCGACCCGCGTCTGGCTCTGGGACGGCAAATCGGACGCAGTGACCGAGCGCGTCCTTGTCATTAGCCGAAATCAGGCGGACAACAAGATTAAGTACTCCCTGAGCAATGCCGACTATCTTGCCACACCGATCCAACGGTTCGCTTATATGCAAGCGCAGCGCTATTGGGTCGAGCGCGCGTTTCAGGAAGCCAAGAGCGAGCTTGGAATGTCTGATTACCAAGTCAGGAAATGGGATGCGTGGCACCATCATATGGCGCTCGTCATGTTATCGCTAGCGTTTATCGTGAAAGAGCGGATCTTGTACAAAGACGATTGCCCATTACTGAGCTGCCGAGACATTCGGGTGATGATTATAGCGATGCTCCTCAACGATCCCGCTGCTGTCGACAAGAGAATCGCGCAACTAGAGGTCAGGCATGAGCAAAGGCGAAGGGATATTGACCGATACTACAAAGCGGACGTTGGCGCATGATCTCAGTCTCAGATTTAAGGTAACAAAGTAGTACTAGTTGACATGATGGGAATTTTTTGGGGCACTGAACGCTTTGGTCGGCAAGAAACGGATGCTGACATCAACGATGGCGGAAAGCATTTCGTTCTTGTGACCGCGCATTTCACCGTACTTGAACAATCAGAGAGCGGCGCTCTCGCGCATTCGTTTATTCAAGATGCCCAGCTAAACCTCCTTTTTGACAAATACGGCAAGCCGCGCTCAAGAGCTTCTTCGCAGGTCGCTAAGAAATTAAAGCGACTAAACAAGGCTGGTGACTCTTACATCATTATTAAAAGGCGCTTTTTTTGGAAGAAATATTATATTAGCGCCGATACGCATAATGGGTTTACCATATGCCGAGAGCTTAATTCTCTTGCGAGATACAGGCTTCTATCCGTCGATACAGTACTTGCGATAAAGACAAAAAAGGCTAGACCAAACGCAATCTCTCAATCGCGTGCTCCTGCGATATCGCGCATAATTCATCAAACATATTGGACCAACGGCGTTCCGGATATTTTGAAAGACAACGTTGAGCGCTTAAAAACTCTTAATCCGTCTTGGGTGTATCGCTACTGGAATGATAAGGAAATTGTCTGCTTTATAAATGAAGTGTTCGGGTGGGACGTTCTGCGCCGATATTTGTCGATAAATGCTCAATATGGCGCAGCTAGGGCAGATTTATTCCGGTATTTGTGTATTTTTTATTATGGCGGCGTATATTTAGACATAAAATCTACCGTGCGTTTTCCTCTGGATGAAATTATTAAAGATGACGACGAGTACATCTTGTCATATTGGAACAATGAACCGGGCGATCGCTATGCCGGCTTCGGTTTGCACCCGGAGCTGGACTTCTCTCCCCACGGAGAACTGCAACAATGGCACGTCATAGCCGCCCCGCGACATCCGCTTCTCCGACAAGTTATTGAGGGCGTGTTAGACAATATTGCGTGTTATCGCTTCGACGCAAACGGACGGGGGAAGCCCGGAGTACTGCGCACTACTGGACCGATAGCTTATACCAGAGCTATATATCCACACATATCTGAACATAATTGCCGTTTCATTTCCGCTGAGAGTTCCGGTATCGAGTATAGAGTTATTGATGATCATCACAGTTACCTCGGCGGGCGCTGGCATTACTCGGAACAGACCGCACCGATAGTGATGTCCGATGCATCAATGAAGGGCCATGGGCCTATCTTGGGAAATGAAGGAATTCCGCAAACGCAGGGTGCGGAAACAACGCCATGGACTTCGCGTCTAACAGACTGATTCTGATATAGATGTTTCATTTGACATGAGGACGACGGGAGCGCTTAACTGATATAAATAACTGATTTTAAATCACTTTAAATGTTAAAGAAGATTCTAGCGTCTCCATGACAGGTGAAATATCTATACAATAAGGCATGTTCACCGAGTTCCGAAAAGGAGCCTACCGATGAAACGTCGCAACGACATCAGCCTCAACACCGAAGAGGCGCAATCGCTGTTGTACATTTCATTCCGTGTGCGACCAAATTAGGCACCCTCTTTTCTCGCCTGAGTGGGTCGAGCGCTTTCGCCGCTCGGAGAAAACCTTCACGCGCACCCGCCACCTTCCCTTCCATGGCCTCGTCACGTTCCTGCTGAATCTGCGCAAGGGCAGCACCGAGCAGGAGTTCAATGGCTTCTTTGCCGCGCTCAAAGAGCAGCCGCTGGCCTCGGCCGCGCCCAATGTCTCGGCCCTTTTCAAAGCCCGCCAACGCCTCTCGGCAGAGGTGTTCCCCGCCTTGAAGCGCCAGGCGATCGACAGCTTCCGCGCTGGCCCAGTTCGCGCGCGCGCCTCAATGCTTTACCTGATTAGCAAGATTCCTCAGCCAGGCGGAGCCAGCGCTCAGGGCGAGGTCCGATGGTAACGGCGGCCACGAGCAAGCGGGTGTGAATCGTGTCGAGGTGGAAACGTCGGTTGAAGCGATAGGCGAAGGTGCCCAGATAGCGCGCGCCATACTTGGCAAAGCCAAACCCATGGTAGGCCCCACCGCGACTGGTCTTGAGGTTTCCCAGGACGGTGTTGACCCAACTGAATTCCGGCAGCTCTTTCGGCTTGCGGGCACCGACGAGGATCGCGTTGTGCTGACAGCCAGCGTCTGTGACACCGGAAAAACAGTCCAAGCCATCGGAGGTCACCTGGCAATCGGGCGAGAGGTCGCTGATGGCCCACTCGCCAATGGCCAGGTGGGTGAAGCCAGGCACGGGCGCCATTTTGGCGTAGCGCGGATGCCCTTCGGGATCGAGGGAGACGGCCGCGACGAAGGGCACTTTGTTCTCCGAGCCGCGTCCGGGTTTACCACCCGCGCGCTCGCCGCGGAGATAGGCGTCGTCGACCTGCACGTCGCCACTGAGGGTATAGACGCTTTCGCGCTCGAGCATCGCCTGCATCAGCTTGTGCTGGATCAGCCAGGCGGTTGGATAGCTCACACCGAGCTGGCGTTTCAGGGCGAGTGCAGAGAGCCCCGTCTTGGCCTGACTGATCAGGTAGATCGCCAGAAACCAGATGGTCAGCGCCAAGTGGGTGCTTTGAAACAGGGTGCCCGCAATCAGCGAGGTTTGCGTCCGGCATGCCTGGCACTGAAACGTCTTGTGGGCGCCAACATGGAGGATGTAGGCGTGATGGCAGCCGCACTTGGGGCAACGAAAGCCGTCGGGCCAACGGCCCCGCTCCAGTGCCGCCTCGCATTGGGCTTCGGGGTTCCGAACTGCTCGTAGAACGTTGGTAGCGACAACCCCGGTTGGAATTGAATGCGATTCATCGGCATGGCGGAATCCTTCTGATGAAGCGTGGTAACCCAGTGTGCGCTGTTTCTCGACGAAAAAGCGGCTTGGCTGGAGAATCTTGCTAATCAGGATGCTTTATCCGACATTCCGCACGCCATAACGTGTAATAACGAATTTTTTGTTGCTGATTTTCAGTGGAGGTGTCGTCATCTCG
>NZ_JAAIJR010000227.1 GCF_010915725.1 Thiorhodococcus mannitoliphagus | reverse complement strand
TTTATTTATCGATTCAAGCCAGAATTATAACACCATTTCAGCGAGTTAATGGGCGTATGTCAGGAGTTCTGCACTGCGCACAGCAAAAGCTGCGACGCGTCGCGAACGCCTCGCGCCACGACACCGGACAGCCGCGGGGTTTACGGGGGTAGTCCGCCTGATGCAGCACGCCGCCGCAGGCGGGGCAACCGCCCGCTCGGGCGGCCTCGGCGAACTCCTCGTCGATGTGCAGCAGCAAGGCGAAAAACGTGGGGCTTTCAAGTAAGGCGTGGCACACTGATGCAGTCTCTTCGTCTTCGCAAACAAGAGACTCTCCCGACGGGTGCTGTTGTTCAAGTACCCCGAGGGAGGCCCACCCCTCTCCCTCATGAAAAATGACCATTTAAGGGGAAAAATCCATCAGGGAAGGTGGCCAGGCTCAGTAAGCAGGGTAAGAAAGTGTCCATCAATTGTTTCCCGATGCGAGCGATGCCGCCCGAAATCCCCCCTAGCCCCCCTTTGCGAAAGGGGGGAAGTTGTTGATGGACGCTTTCTAAACAGGGGGTCCTTTGACGATTCATGCCGGTGTTGTCCTTGAGCGCTCTGTCCTTCTTTCCTGCGATTGCGGTCTGAGATGTAAGCGCTTTGGAACTCTAAATAAGGCCAGACGACGCGACGGCTGCCCAACTTGGGCGCGCACCGCGTTGAGCGGCGTTGGCTACTCAGGCGCGCACCGCTCCGCAGCTGCCGCGGCGTCTGAGGGTCTCCAGTCTGCAATGGGCAGGGGGCGCCCGAAGAGATAGCCCTGAAAGGCATCGCAGCCGTGCGCGAGGAGGAAGGCATGCTGCTCGGAAGTCTCCACCCCTTCTGCGACGACCTGCAGTCCCAGAGAGCGGCTCATCGCGAGGATCGCCTCCACGATGGCGGCATCGTTCGGGTCGGTGGTGAGGTCCTGAACGAAGGACTTGTCGATCTTGAGCTGATCCAGCAGCAAGCGCTTGAGATAGGACAGCGAAGAATAGCCGGTCCCGAAATCATCGAGCGAGAAGCTAACGCCCAGCGCCTTGAGCGCCTGCATGCGCTCAATGACAGCCTCGACGTTCTCCAGCACGATGCTCTCGGTGAGTTCGAGCTTCAGCCGGGTGGGATCGGCGCCTGAGTGCAGCAGGCTCTCGCGCACCTGGCCGAGGAAATCCGGCTGATGGAACTGGCGGGCACTGACGTTGACGGCCAGTTGCAGGTCGCGCGTGGCCGGATCGGCGGCCCAGGTCTTGAGCTGCGCACAAGCCGTGTCGAGGACCCAGCGGCCGATGGGAAGAATCAAACCCGTCTCCTCGGCCAGCGGGATGAACGTCATGGGCGACACCAGACCTTGGCCGGGGCGTCGCCACCGCAGCAGGGCTTCGGCCCCGATGCACCGCCCAGCGCGATCATGCTGCGGCTGATAGAAGAGACACAGCTCGCCCTCTTCTAGGGCCTGCCGCAGCGCTTTTTCCATTGCCATGCGCTCGTCCACGGCGGCCTGCATCCTGGGATCGAAAAAGCGCACGGCGTTGCGTCCGGCATCCTTGGCCTGATAGAGCGCCAGGTCCGCCTGTTTGAGCAAGACGTCGATCGAGGCGGTCTGGCCCTGGAAGAGCGTGACGCCGATGCTGGCGGTGGCATGGTGCGCGCCGCCTCCCTCAAGGATGGAATAGGGCGCAATGAGCCTCTGCCACAGGTGCTCGGCCACGCCCTCGGCGTGCGTCGCGGCGGTCGTCTTGCTGCGCCCCAGGCCCTCAATCAGCACGATGTACTCATCGCCCCCCAGGCGCGAGACGGTATCGTCCCCGCGCACCGCACCTTGCAGGCGCTGCGCAACTTCGATGAGCAATTTGTCACCCACCGCGTGCCCTTGGGTATCGTTGAGCGCCTTGAACTGATCGAGGTCGAGCATCAGCAGCGCGCCGTATTCCTGGCTGCGGGTACTGGCGCTCAAGGCGTGGCCGAGGCGATCGAGCAGCAGGCGGCGGTTGGGCAGTGCGGTCAGGGGATCGAAATAGGCCAGTCGCCGAACCTGCTCCTCGGCGGCCTTTTGCGCAGTGACATCCCGCACGGTGACACGTCGGCCCTGGTAGATGCCTGCGGCGTCGAAAACGGCACGACAGCGGTGGGTCACCCAGATGACCTGGCCAGATCTCTGCACGAGACGAAAATCGAGCTGATCCGGGTGCCGCGGGTCGGCGGTGCACCTCAGGCTCTGGAGGTGGTGGTCCCACTCAGAGCGATCCTCCGGGTGCACGATGGCCTCGATCAGCGCGGGGCTTTGCACGAAGTCCGCCACGCGATAGCCGGTCAGCGCCTCGGCCGAGGGTGTCATGTAGCAGAGCGATCCATCCGGCAAGAGCCAATATTCCCAATCGATCGTCCAATCCACCATGGTGTGGAACTTGACCTCGCTCTCGCGCAAGGCGCGCTCGGCCTCTTTCTGGCTGGTGATGTCCTGCAGCGAAAAGGTGATGCCTTTGCTGGGATCGGCGGCGTCCATGGGCGCCCAGGAAATCATCATGTCGAGCACACGCCCGTCCTTGCGCTGCAGCTGCGTTTCGATGCTGCCGATCCGGTCCGTTCCGAGCCGCTGATAGATCTCCTGTCCCAGGCGCTGATAGGCCTCATCGGAAGGGTAGAGCAGGCGGGTCGTCTGCCCGATGAGTTCGGCGCGCCTGTAGCCCATCATCTGCAGCAGGGTCTCGTTGACGTCACGCAAGACCCGGTCCTTCAGCATCGCGATCCCGACCGGCGCCGCTCGCAGAATGCTGTTGGCGCGCGCCTCACTCTCGCGCAGCGCATGCGCTTTGACCCGCTCCTCGGTGATGTCCAGACTAATCCCGAGCAGGATCTCGGGCGTGCCGCGTGCATCGCGGTGGAGATACTTGATCACCGTCATGTCGCGGACCCGCCCGTCTGCAAAAGGGAAGTGCTCCTGGCTGATGCAGACTTCCTGGGTGGCCAGCGCCTTGGCGTCGGAGCGCTCGCATTGCACGGAAAGCTCCGCCGGCAGCAGCTCGGTGTAATGCGGGGCAGCCCGAAGCGCCTCCTCGGAGACGCCGATGGCCTCGCAGAAGGCACGATTCGCGAGTTCGATCCGACCATCGGGCTGCGTGAGCCAGATGCCGATCGGGGCGTGATCGAGGACGAGACGCAGTTGCTCGTGCTTGCGGAGCAGGGCCTCCTCGGTCTGCTTGTGCGTACTGATGTCGCGCGCAAAGCCGACGCTGCCGACGATCTGCCCCTGGGTGTCGAACGCCGGCGACTTGAAGATCTCGAGCCACCGCCCTCTGCCCTGCAGGAGCCGCTCCTCCTCGACGCGGATCTGCGTGCCTGCGCGCATGGCGGCGCGGTCGACCTCCCGGTGGCGCTCGGCCAGGTCGGGCGGAAAGACGTCGTCATCGCACTTGCCAATCAGCGCCTGCGTGTCGGCCGCGCCAAGGCTCTGGGCGAAGGCCCGGTTGACCGCGAGAAAGCGGCTCTCCCTGTCCTTGAGCCAGACCTGAAACGGGAAGTTATCGAGCAGTGCCTGGAAATAGCCTTGCTTGTCGGCGCTGACGCACTCGAAGAGACTCCCGTCCTTCTGCGGATCCGGAGGCAGACAGCGCCCTGATGGCGGATCCGCGCCTTCCCCGCCATCATCAAGGCGGCCGACCTTCTCGATGACACAAGGCTCCGCCGCGGGCGTGAGGGCCGTCCCCACCAGCAATGTGCTGGTGGTCGTCCCCTCGGCGTCTGCCACCTGACGCGCGCGCCAGGCGATGACGTGCTCTGCCCCGGAAGGCAGTCTGAGGTGGCCGCGCCAGGAGGATGTCAGTGTGGGGAAGGGGCGATGGGGATCGGTCTCCCTCAGGTGCGCGATGTCGAGGCCGAGGACGGTGCAAATGGCCGTCCAGGGCTGGCCGAGCAGCGGCTCTTGCGCCTGCTGCAGAACCCGCTGCGCGGCCGGATTCACATAGAGCAGGTGCCCGCTGGCATCGATCCCGATGATGAGTTCTTCAATCGTCTCCAGGACGGCGCTGAGCAACCCCCTGGGCTCCCAGGCATCCGGAATCATGGATGTTTCGCGTGGACGGGTGTCCATGCAGGTGCTCTCCATCAATCTGACCAACAGTCGTCACCGTCTTGAGTCAGGCGAACCCTCCGGCTCTTGGGTCTGCAGCGCCGCTTCAGCGGCATCCGCGGTGACGCGGAAAGCATGGCCGCCAAGCACCTGTCGTTGGCGCGCCAAATCCGAGTGTCGGTACGGCTTAAACTTTTTGGCCTTGGTCATCTGCTGGACCGGTAGGGTGGACGGGCGAAAGCGAAGTCCACCGAATCCCGCGCCGTTGTTGGTGGACTGCGCTGCGCTTGTCCACCCTAAGAGGATATCCGGAACAGAATTTGCATTACCTTTAGGTTTCTTGGAGTTTTCGGAATAAGATTTCTGCGCAAGCCAGCTGAATCAGTGCCAAGTAGTTTTGCAACTGGCAAACATAACGGGTACGAATCGCCCGAAATCCTTTCAGCCAGGCG
>NZ_JAAIJR010000226.1 GCF_010915725.1 Thiorhodococcus mannitoliphagus | reverse complement strand
CCATCAATTGTTTCCTGATGCGAGCGATGCCGCTCGAAATCCCCCCTAGCCCCCCTTTGCGAAAGGGGGGAAGTTGTTGATGGTCACTTTCTTAGGAAGCTCCCATCAACTGTTTCCCGATGTGAGCGATCCCGTCCGAAATCCCCCCTAGCCCCCCTTTGCGAAAGGGGGGAAGTTGTTGATGGTCACTTTCTTAGGCTCGATCGGCGAGCCGAATCCCCAGATCATCCCAAATGCGATCGACCCGATCCTTCACGGCCTCGTCCATGCGGATCGGCTGCCCCCACTCCCGTTGGGTTTCGCCCGGCCACTTGTTGGTGGCGTCGAAGCCAATCTTGGAGCCAAGCCCGGACACGGGCGAGGCGAAGTCCAGATAGTCGATTGGCGTATTCTCGATCATCACCGTATCCCGCGCCGGATCCATCCGCGTCGTCATCGCCCAGATGACGTCTTTCCAGTCGCGCGTGCAGACATCGTCGTCGACGACGATGACGAACTTGGTGTACATGAACTGGCGCAGAAAGGACCAGACGCCCATCATCACCCTCTTGGCGTGCCCCGGATACTGTTTCTTGATGCTGACCACTGCGAGCCGGTATGAGCAGCCCTCGGGCGGCAGGTAGAAGTCGAGGATCTCGGGAAATTGCTTCTGCAGGATGGGGACGAAGACCTCATTCAGCGCGACCCCGAGCACAGCGGGCTCGTCCGGCGGACGCCCCGTGTAGGTGCTGTGATAGATCGGATTCCGGCGGTGCGTCATGCGCTCGAGGGTGAAGACCGGGAACCGCTCCACCTCGTTGTAGTAGCCGGTGTGATCGCCAAAGGGGCCTTCAGGGGCCATGTCGTCGGGATGGATGTGACCCTCGAGCACGATCTCGGCGTTCGCCGGCACCTGGAGATCCGATTCCAGACAGGCCGCCAGCTCGGTGCGGCTGCCACGCAGCAGTCCGGCGAAGGCGTACTCTGAGAGGCTGTCCGGCACCGGGGTCACGGCACCCAGGATGGTGGCCGGGTCTGCACCCAGGGCGACCGCGATGGGGAAGGGCTTGCCTGGATTGGCGCGCTGCCAGTCGCGGAAGTCTTGCGCACCGCCGCGATGGGCCAGCCAGCGCATGATGAGCCGATTGCGCCCGAGGAGCTGCATCCGATAGATGCCGAGATTCTGTCGCGACTTCTCGGGTCCGCGCGTGATCACCAGGCCCCAGGTGACGAGCGGGGCGGCATCGCCGGGCCAGCAGTGCTGGATCGGCAGCCGGCCGAGATCGACCTCGGCACCAGCCATAGAGACCTCTTGGCAGGGTGCGTTGCGCCTGACCTTAGGGGCCATGTCCAGCACCTTCTTGAAGATCGGCAGCGTCTCCCATGCCTGCTTCATGCCTTTTGGCGGGTCGGGCTCCTTGAGGAAGGCCAGCAGCTTGCCGACCTCGCGCAGTGCCTCGACGGACTCCTCGCCCATGCCGAGCGCGACCCGCTTTGGCGTCCCGAAGAGATTGCCCAGGAGCGGGATCTCTGACCCCTTGGGTCGCTCGAACAAAAGGGCTGGACCGCCGCCGCGTAGGGTGCGGTCGCAGATCTCCGTCACTTCGAGGTAAGGGTCGACCTCGACCCTCACGCGTTGCAGCTCGCCACGTTGCTCCAGTTGATCGATGAAATCGCGTAAATCCTGATACTTCATGCTTGGACCGTCAGGGTGCGGATCAGGCCGCGATTCCGGAATGCCGCAGCAGGGCATCCGTGTTGGGCTCGCGTCCACGGAAATCGACGTAGAGCTTCATGGCATCGTCGGAGCCGCCGCGCTCGAGGATGTTCTCGAGGAAGGCGCGACCCGTGTCGGCATCGAAGACGCCCTTCTCCTCGAAGAGCGAGAAGGCGTCCGCCGAGAGGACCTCCGCCCACTTGTAGCTGTAGTAGCCGGCCGCGTAGCCGCCCGCGAAGATGTGCGAGAAACCGTGCGCGAAGCGGTTGAAGGCCGGTGGGCGGATGACGGCGACCTGATCTCGAACCTCTTCGAGGATCGCGTAGATGTGCCCAGCCTTGTCCGGCGCGTACTCCAGGTGCATGCGAAAGTCGAACAGCGCGAACTCCAGCTGACGCACCATCTGCATGGCGGACTGGAAGTTCTTGGCCGCGAGCATGCGCTCGTAAAGCTCCTGGGGGAGCGGCATGCCGGTCTCCCAATGCGCGGCGAAGAGATCCAGCGACTCGCGCTCCCAGCACCAGTTCTCCAGGAACTGACTGGGAAGCTCCACCGCGTCCCATGGCACCCCATTGATTCCGGCGACGGCTGGATAGTCGACCTTGGTCAGCATGTGGTGCAGACCGTGGCCGAACTCGTGAAAGAGGGTCTCGACCTCGTTGTGGGTCAGCAGCGAAGGCTTGTCGCCAACCGGCGGGGTGAAGTTACAGACCAGATAGGCGACCGGGATCTGATCGCAGCGGGTCGTATGCATGCGGTTGGTACAGACGTCCATCCAGGCCCCGCCGCGCTTGTTCTGGCGCGCATAGGGGTCGAGGTAGAACTGACCGCGCAGGGCGCCGGTCAGGAGATCGCGGATCTCGAAGAAACGCACATCCGCGTGGTAGGTCTCGAAGTGCTCGACCTCCTGAATCTGGATCCCGAACAGCCGCTCGACGACGCTGAAGAGCCCGGAGAGCACGCGCGAGAGCGCGAAGTAGGGACGCAGCTCCTCTTGGCTGATTTGATAGCGGTGAACGCGCAGCTTCTCCGCGTAATAGGCGATGTCCCAGGGAGCTAGCTCGCTGACGCCATAGTGCTCGCGGGCGAAGGATTCCAGCTCGGCTAGCTCGCGGCGGGCCTGCTTGACCGAATGCTCCGCGAGGTCGCTCAGGAAGCCCATGACATCCTCCGCTGACCGCGCCATCTTGGTCGCCAGCGAGCGCTCGGCGAAGTTGGCGAAGCCCAAGAGCTGCGCCAGCTCGTGACGCAGCGCCAGGATGCGCTCCATGATCTCGGAGTTGTCCCAGCGCCCAGCGTGCGGGCCTTGGTCGGAGGCACGCGTGCCATAGGCCTCGTACATCTCGAAGCGGAAATCCCGATTGTCCGCATAGGTGAGCACGGGCAGGTAGCAAGGCATGTCCAGGGTGAACAGCCAGCCGTCCTTGCCTTGCTGGGCGGCGTTCTGACTTGCCAGGCCGAGCGCGGATTCCGGCAGGCCCTTGAGACGCTCGGGATCCTCGATCAGCTTGCTCCAGGCATTGGTGGCGTCCAGGACGTTCTCGGAGTACTTGCTCGTGAGCTGCGACAGCTCTTGGCTGATGGCCCTGTAGCGGGATTTCTTCTCGGGCGGCAGATCGACACCGGAGAGATGGAAGTCGCGCAAGGCGTTGTCGAGCAGCTTGCGCTGCGCCGGTTCCAGATGCTCTTGCGCCGCGACGGTCTGATAGGCACGGAAGAGCCCTTCGTTCTGGCCGACCTCGGTGCCGTACTCGCTGAGCTTGGGCAGGCAGGCGTTATAGGCCGCACGCAGCGCCTCGCTGTTGAGTACACCATTGAGGTGGCCGACCGGCGACCAGGTGCGACTGAGGATGTCGTCGATCTCCTCCAGGGGCTCGATGAAGCTCTCCCAGGTCGGGATGTCGATCTCGCTGGTCAGGCGCTCGATCAGCGCCCTGCAATCGGCGAGGCGAGCGTCGATCGCCGGCTCGACGTGCTCGGGTTGGATCAGATTGAAGGACGGCAAGCCGACCTGCTCGAGGAGGGGATTGGTCATAGCGGTGTTGGCTCTCGCGAATCTTGGGATGCAGAGCGTCGCGGCGACGCGCTCGGCGTCGGCTGCGGCAGCTCCTTTGAGCTTGAGGTGCGGGACCTTGGCGGATCTTCAATGGATCCGGTCACGCCAGGTCAATCGGCTTGGAAACCTGTGTTCTGGCGCGGAGCGATCCGTCCTTGCAGTGAGCGAATAATATCCTGCTTTGGGCGCGGCTTGAATTCACGTGGGACACAGAAGTGGAAGCGCCACAGGTCTTGTCGGTAGGGCTCGCCATCCACGGTCGAAATGCGTTGCCAGTCGCCGCCCTCGAGCGGACTGAAGCGCCCCGCAGCGCCATAGGCGAAGACCTTGTAGCGGCCCTTGGTTGTGCAGCGGATGCCCTCGAAAGAGAGGTTGCGCGTCCCGCCGCGCCCCTCGACGACCAGGGTGTAGCGCACCACTTGATCGGCGTCCACGCTGAGGTGTTTGGCGTCGATGAAATAGCGGAAGGGGTCTGCAGGTCCGTCCAGCTCGAACTCCACCAGGTCCGCATCCTCTGGCCAAGGCGGCAGCCGGATAGTCGTTTCCTGCCAGGGTGTGCCAGGACGGATGTCCGATGGGCCTGGCGGCGTCGGGTCTGGGACGAAGGCGTCATTCCGGGCCGCCGCGCAAGAGAGCGAGCAGAGGAGGAGGCAGCAGAAGAGGGCTGATGTCGTCTGTGCGACGGTCTTGGTCGCAGACAAGCGAGCAATGATGATGTGAGCGAATGTCATTGGTTTCCAAAGGGCGCTTGACTCGGTCGAATGGGGCGCGTCGCCGATGCGCTTGATCAAGGCTAAACCGCCGTGGGGGCGCGCCACGGGCGGGGGGGCGCGGCGGGGGGGGGGGCGCCCGGGGGGGGGGGGGGGGGGGAAACCCCCCCCACCCCCCCCCCCCC
>NZ_JAAIJR010000225.1 GCF_010915725.1 Thiorhodococcus mannitoliphagus | reverse complement strand
AGGCGTCCCGGGCGAACGGACTGAGTCGGTGCGGCGCGCTCAAGGGCTTGCACTCCGGTCATCTCGTCGATGCTGCGGGTCTCAATGCCTTCGGCGGCACGTTCCGGGGCCAGGCGATAGGTCTCGCAGACATCCCGACAGCGCTCGGCGAAATCACCATCGCGCGGGGTGTTGATCCAGCCTTGCACGCGATGCGCCTTGAGATCGACCTCGCGTAAGAAGCGTCCGATGGAGTGCGCGGAGATGGCGTCGACGATCCCACGCGCCTTGGCCTCTTCGGCCAAGTCCTCATGGGTCCAGCGCGCCAGCTTCACCCCCTCGCGAACCGCAGGCTCGCACGCTAGGGCAATGATGGCGCAGATCTGCTCGGGGGTGAAGGTCGGGGGTGTCCCCGAACGCGGATTATCGCTCAGACGCTCGAGCACCGGGTGATCCGCGCGCTCGCGCCAGCGGCGGCGCCAGCGTTGGACCAACGAGCGACTGACCTGCAACGTGGCGGCCGTTTCGTGCACCCCCGTGCCGGCGTCGGCGGCGAGAATGATTCGGGCTCGGGTCGCCAGTTGCTGCGCCGTGGTGTGCTGACGCACCAACGCCTCCAACTGGGTACGTTCTTTGTCGGTGAGGGAAACGGGAATCGGGGTACAGCGTGGCATCGTGTCATCAACTCATCGGCGAAACTCAAGACAGATGAGTAGGATGCCATCGATCGCCCAGAAACAGTATTAGGACTTTCACTCTAGACCACTAGGAGCAGCCTGTGATCCCTTGGGGCGAGACTGCCTCCCCTGCGCCTAGAAGGTTGCGCATTGGTCGTCCTCGCGCGGCGCTGCCGGCCGCGCTTGGGCAAGGCGGGTCAACGCCGCTTGTCTCGTAGGCATCGACGGTGCGGCCAAGCGGGCTGGCGGCGCCTCGGTACGCTGACTGCGCGAAGCAGCGCGCTGCTCTGCTCTGCGATGCCTTCCGCCGCAGCGGCCGCTTCCTCGACCAGGGTCGCGTTCTGCTGGGTGACGTCGTCCATTCGGGTAAGGACCTGTGCGACCTGGGCGATGCGATCGTTCTGCTCATGGCTCGCGGCCGTGATCGACTCGACCGAAGGCTCCGGTGCCGAAAGCGGTGATGAGCCCCCCTCGGACGTCGATCGGGTCGCGTTTGCGCGATCGGAGCATGCGTTTCGTGACATGCGTCAACTCGGACCGCATGAGCGCGCGATTATAGTCATTGCTATCCTGATCAGGTCGTGATGGGGCGCCTCGCTGTCAGGGCGTCGGAGTCGTTGCGGTATTTCCCGATCAGTCCACTCGCGCCTGCACTGCCCGCGCGTCAACGAGTTTGGGGAGCGGCTGGGTCCCCCCGGCGATTCCGTTCAAGCCGCCGCGCTCCTCCCATCGATTCACAGGTCACCTTATTCATGGCACGAGAAGCGCTCCCGCAATCGGTCGGCACCAAACTGACCATCACGCTCATAGCATTGATCGCGCTCGCCCTCTCCGGGTTTACCTGGTGGTTGAGCGCACAATCAGGCCGTTTGCTGGAGAACAAAGGCACGGCTGCGCTTCGAGCGCAAAGGGACTTGATCCTGTCCATGGTCAGAAGCTACGACGGGGCGTTGCGCGCTGAAAGCAGGCGGTTGCTGGCACTGTTCTCCAGCCAGCTGCCGGAGCCTCTGACACTCGATCGCGGGGCACGCACGATGATCGGCGGCCGCGAGATTCCGACGCTGCGCGCGGGGGAGCTCCCGCTGACGCTGAGCCCCACCCAGTTGGACCGGCTTGCCGCCGCGACAGATTCAGTGGCAACGCTCTTCGTGCGTGACGGCGACGCCTTCGTCCGCATAGCGACCTCGCTCAAAGACGCGCAGGGGCAGCGCGCGGTCGGCACCGCGCTCGCCACCGATCATCCAGCCTACCAAGCGCTGCTCGAAGGCCGCGGTTACACCGGTAAGACCACGCTCTTCGGGCGCGACTACTTCGCCCGCTATGCCCCCATCACGACGGACGGTGTGGTTATCGGCGCGCGCTTCGTCGGGATCGATTTCAGCGCTGGCATCAATGCGCTGACGCAGGAGATCGCTCATCTCCACCTCGACGAAAGGGGTTATTTCTTCGTCCTCAATGCCAGGCCAGGCTCTCGCTACGGCGAGCTGGTCGTGCGCGCGCCCCAAGAGGGCGCGGTGATTCTAGATGCCGAGGACGCGAATGGTGGACGCTTCATCGCCGAGATGCTCGCGCAGGGCACGGGGGTGATCCGCTATCCCTGGACGGACAAGGGCACGCAGCGCACGCGAGACAAGCTCGTCGCCTTCGCGACCTTCCAAGACTGGGACTGGATCATCGCCGGGGTCACCGACCTCGACGACTTCTCCCAGGACAGTCGCTTGATGCGCACTGCAATGCTGATCGCCGCCGGGCTGCTGCTCCTCGCGGTGGCCGCCATCCTGATCCTGATGACACGCCGAATGATCGCTCGGCCGCTGGAAGCTGTCGTCGAGGTTCTTGATCGCATCGGTGGCGGTGACTACAGCAATCGGATCCAGACAGATCGTAGCGACGAGATCGGTACCCTCTTGCGCTCCCTCGACAGCATGCAGAAGGCCCTGTCCGAGCGCCGTTGCGACGCGCGCCGTGCGGCGCTCGCGATGCAGCGCCTCAGCAGCGCCTTGGACGAAGCCTCCACAGCCCTGATGGTCGCCGACACCGACGGCAAGCTGATCTACGTCAATCGCGCCTTCGCGCGCCTGATGCACGAGGCGCAAGTCGATATCCGCAGGTTGACACCCGACTTCGACGCCGAGGCCCTGATCGGCTGTGGATTCGAAGCCATTGGCGGCGGACTCGGCCGTGACGCGGGATTCCTCGAGAAGTTGCAGGGGACTGCGGTTTCACAGGTGACTTTGGGCGGCCGGACCTTTGCGGTGACGGCGGCCCCGGTCTTGGATGCAGACGGCATTCGCATCGGCTCGGTCGCTGAATGGACCGACCGCAGTGTCGAAGTCGCCGCGGAGGCTGAGCTGGACGCGCTTCTGGATGCCGTCGCGCTCGGGGATTTCAGCCGTCGCTTGACGGTGGAGGGCAAGACCGGATTCTTCCGCGACCTGGCGGAGGGCATGAACAAGCTCACCGAGATCGTTGCCCGGGCCATTGAGGACGTGTCGGTGGTCTTGCGCGCGCTCGCCCGCGCCGACCTCACGCAGCGGATCGATCGGCGCTACAAAGGCCGCTTTGCCGAACTCAAGGACGACAGTAACGCGACGGTCGAGCGCTTGGAGGATCTGGTCGAGCAAATCCGCGGGACCACCGACGCCATCCACACCGCCGCGCGCGAGATCGCTGCCGGCAACGCGGACTTGTCCGAGCGCACCGAAGCACAAGCGAGCAGCCTTGAGGAGACCGCGAGTTCCATGGAAGAACTCAGCGCCACGGTCAAGCAGAACGCGCAGAACGCCAAGAGCGCGAGCACCTTTGCGGAGACCGCCAATACCAAGGCGGTGGCCGGCGGCGGTCTGGTCCAGCAGGTGGTGACGACCATGAGCGGGATCGAGGAGTCCAGCCACAAGATCGCGGACATCATCGCGGTCATCGACAGCATCGCCTTCCAGACCAATATTCTTGCACTCAATGCGGCAGTGGAAGCGGCCCGCGCGGGTGAGCAGGGACGCGGCTTTGCCGTCGTGGCCAACGAGGTGCGCACATTGGCGCAACGCAGCAGTCAGGCGGCCCGCGAGATCAAGTCATTGATCGAGGATTCGGTCAAGCGGGTAGAGAGCGGCTCTGTCCTGGTTAGCCAGGCCGGCAGCACCATGGAAGATATCCTGGGCTCGTTCCAGCAGGTCGTGGGTCTGGTGAGCGAGATCGCGGCATCCAGCCGCGAGCAGGAAGCCGGCATCAGCCAGGTGGCGCAGGCGGTCACAGAAATGGATGAGATGACGCAGCGCAACGCCGCCTTGGTCGAAGAGGCCGCGGCTGCGGCTGAGAGCCTGGAGGAGCAGACTCGGGACCTCAGTCAGACCGTCTCTGTGTTTCGTCTGCTGCCACCGAGCGACCGTCAGCGCACGCAATCCGCCGCGGATGAGATTGATTTCGAGAGCTTCGTCGAAGGTCACAAACAATGGTCGAAGAAGCTGCGCCGCGTCGTCGAGGGACGCAGTGAGCCACAGGACCCGGCCCTTGTATCCTGTGACGACAAGTGTGCGCTCGGTCAGTGGATCTATGGGCAGGGACAGCGCTTCAAGTCAGCCCAATCCTACGAAGGATTGCGCACGAAGCATGCCCAGTTCCACCTCTGTGCCGGCGACGTGCTGCGCCATGCCGACATTGGCGAGCGCGAGCAGGCAGGGCGGATCCTGGTCGATCGCTTTGCCGCGCTATCGGCGGAAACAATCGAGCAGATCTACGCCTTGCAGCACCATTGCGAGCACCTCGACGCCGATGATCATCAACGCTTGCCGATCCTTGGCTGACGCCCGCTTAGACTGGTGACCGGTGACGGATTCCGGCCGCAAGGGTGATCAAAGTGTGCAATAGTCACGCGCACGCAGAGGGTGTCTTGATGCGAGATCATGCTCAAGAAAGTTGGCGTCGATCATCCTTCTGGCCAGTCTTCTGCTTTAGAGGATATCCGGAACAGAAAATGCTTAATAATTAAAATGCCAAATAAGATAGTATCTTAGGTACGACAATCACGCGTATCGAGGATGCCATGGCCTTTCAAGAGATGTCCGATGATTTTTGGCGCCAGGCAGAACCGTT
>NZ_JAAIJR010000224.1 GCF_010915725.1 Thiorhodococcus mannitoliphagus | reverse complement strand
CAGACAGCCTCTCAGCTGTGCGCCGCCATCCGCTGAATGATCCAGGCCGCTCTCAGAGGCTGTCTGACAAACCTCGGAGCGGCTTTAGAAAGCGTCCATCAACAACGTCCCCCTTCGCAAAGGGGGGCTACGTCCATCATCAACTTCCCCCCCTTTCGCAAAGGGGGGCTAGGGGGGATTTCGGGCGGCATCGCTCGCATCGGGAAACAATTGATGGACACCTTCTTAGGCGCCCGTGGCACCGGCGAGAGGGCGAATGAATTCGCCCCTTCGGCTCGGGCGATTGCAATATTCAGACAGCCTCTCAGCTGTGCGCCGCCATCCGCTGAATGATCCAGGCCGCTCTCAGAGGCTGTCTGACAAACCTCGGGGCGACTTTAGAAAGCGTCCATCAACAACTTCCCCCCTTTCGCAAAAGGGGGCTACGTCCATCAACAACTCCCCCCCTTTCGCAAAGGGGGGCTAGGGGGGATTTCGGGCGGCATCGCCCGCATCGGGAAACAATTGATGGACACTTTCTTAGGCGCCCTTGGCACTGGCGAGAGGGCGAATGAATTCGCCCCTACGGCTCGGGCGAGTGCAATATTCAGACAGCCTCTCAGCTGTGCGCCGCCATCCGCTGATAGCCTTGGCGTGTCGGCGCCTGCACCACGATCCCGGGGATCTGCGGCAGACCCACAATGGCATCCACGCCGCCGAGCTTGACCGCTTCCTTGGGCATGCCGTAGACGACGCAGGTCTGCTCGTCTTGAGCGACCGTCATGGCCCCCGCCGCGTGCATCTCCAACAATCCGCGTGCACCGTCGTCCCCCATCCCCGTCATGATGATCCCCACGGCATTGGGACCGGCCGCCTGGGCGGTCGAGCGAAAGAGCACATCCACCGAGGGCCGGTGCCGGCTGACCAGCGGACCGCTCTTGACCTCGACCCGATATTGGGCGCCGCTGCGCCTGAGCAGCAGGTGATGCGTCCCAGGTGCAATGAGCGCCAGGCCAGCGATGACGCGATCGCCATCTTGGGCCTCGCGCACCTCGATCTCGCAGAGCTGGTTGAGACGCGTCGCGAAGGCCGCCGTGAACTGCCCCGGCATGTGCTGGACGACGACGATCCCGGGCGCGGTGCGCGGCAGACGCGTCAGGACGTACTCAAGCGCTTGGGTCCCGCCGGTCGAGGTCCCGATGGCGACGACCCTGTCCGTGGTCGCAGCGAGCGGCTTGAATGACCGATCCGCGACCACGGCATCGGCCCTGAGCTTAGCCTGCACAGGCACGGCTGAAGGCGTGCGGGCCGATCGGGTGACCTTCTCCATGCGGGCGTGGCTCGCCGCCTTGATGGCATCGCCGAGCAGCGTCTTGGACTCCTCCAGGAACTGGCGCAACCCGACCTTAGGTTTCGCGATGATGTCGACGGCGCCAGCGCTCATAGCCTGCATGGTGACCTCGGCGCCCTTTTCCGTCAGGGTCGAGCAAATGATCACAGGTGTCGGCCGCTCATGCATCAACTGCCTGAGGAAGGTGATGCCGTCCATCCTCGGCATTTCGATGTCCAGCACGATGACATCCGGCCAGGCTTTCTCCATGACCTTCTGCGCGAAGATGGGATCACGGGCGGTGCCAATGACTTGGATCCCGCTGATACCATCCAGTTGCTCCGTCAGCACCTGACGCACCACTGCCGAATCGTCGACGATCAGCACCTTGACCTGAGACATATCAGCACACTCCATCCGCAAAAAACCTTTCGTGTTCCACGCACTCTGAACAGCAGTCGCTGGGAGTGTCGCCCCTTCCGCCACCCGAGTCTTTCGGCCCAGGGTCATCCTCGCAGAAATCCGCTGGCCTGAGGCGCTGCTCGGCCGCGATGGCGCGCCCGTCGCGGCGGGGCGCCGCTCCCATCGGCCGCGCACTTGGATCAAAGGATGATCGAGGCCCGAGCGATACCGCCCGCCCCCCTCGCCTCCCTTGCGAAAGGGGGGAAGTTGTTGATGGGCACCTTCTTGCCATGAGTTCGCTCATTTCGACCTCCACCCATCGAACTCAAGTCATCGACCTCCACTCAGAAGCGCTCGAAGTCTTTCTGGTCGAAGTCGTCGAGATCGACCTCGGTCTCGCCAGCATCGCTAGCGCGCTTCCCGCTACCACTGTGCATCGGGCGCGGTGCGGCGCGCACGCTGGAGCCGCCCGAGGCGCCGGTGCGGAAGAAGGACATGGTCTCCTGCAGCTGACTGGCCTGGCCGTTGAGTTCCTCGGCCGTGGCGGCGAGTTCCTCGGAGGAGGCCGCGTTCTGCTGGGTGGCCTTGTCGAGCTGGCTCATGGCGTCGGTGATCTGGCCGATGCCGGCCGCCTGCTCGCCGGAGGCGGCGGTGATCTCTTCGATGAGGTCGGCGGTCTTGACGATGTTGGGCACCATCTGCTCGAGCAGCTTGCCGGCCTCTTCGGCAATGGCGACGCTGCCGGTGGCGAGTTGGTTGATCTCCTGGGCGGTCACGCCGCTGTTCTCGGCGAGCTTGCGCACCTCGGCTGCCACCACGGTGAAGCCCTTGCCGTGCTCACCGGCACGCGCCGCCTCGATGGCGGCGTTGAGCGCCAAGAGGTTGGTCTTGTAGGCGATGTCTTCGATCAGGCCGATCTTGCCGGCGATCTCCTTCATGGCATCCACCGTGCGCTTGACCGCCTCGCCGCCGCGCCGCGCCTCGTCCGCCGAACTCTTGGCGATGCCGTTGGTGACGCGGGCGTTCTCGGTGTTCTGCTGCACCGAGGCGTTGAGCTGCTCGATGCTGGAGCTGGTCTCATCCACGCTCGCCGCCTGCTCGGTAGCGCCCTGGCTCAGTGCCTGCGCGGTCGCGCTCACCTCGCTGGAGGCCGAGGAAAGACTGTCGGCACCCACGCGCACCTCGCCCACGGTCTGGCGCAGGCGCTCGACCATGCGCGCCATGGCGGCCAAGAGGCTCTTGTCATCGCCCGCGCGACGCGGCAGCGAACCAGTCAGATCCCCATCGGCGATCCGACCGGCGACCGCGACCAGAATCCCGGGGTCGCCGCCGAGCTGACGATTGGTCCCTCGCACGATCAGCACCGTCGCTAGAATTCCGACCGACAAGGCGACGACAGCGATGAGGACGAGTACCCAAATCCCGCGCTGACCCTTCTCGCGCATGGTCGCCTGCTCCGTCTGCGCCTGTGCACGAACTTCCGCGCCCATGGCACCCAGGTCCTCACGCACCTGTTCGAGATTGGGTTCCGATATCGTCCGGTAGATGGATTGGGACTGATGCAGTGACTGCAGGCGTTCATTGCCGGCGGCGAGCACCTTGGCCAAACCCCTGCGCACCGCCTCGAGGGCTGGAGCCGTCACCTCGCGATAGAGACGCTCCGCCTCAGGATCCTGGCCGACCGCCCCCGCGCCGACCGCGGTCAGGGGCAGCGGCTCGTCGAGAGGCGACCGGTCCCAAGCAGGCTGGTCCGTCTGCGCAACCGCGCCGCCCTCGGCCAGCGCGTCGCGCACCCGTGCGGCCGAGGCGTGCAGCAAGCGATGCGGCGCTTCGATCTCCGTCAGGGCCTGATCGATCTCCGGATAGTCGCGCGCCAGATCGGCGCGTTCCGGGCCATAGAGCAGTTTACCCAGCGGGCACTCGCCGGGGTCCATCTCGACATTGAGTTCAGTCTCCCCATTGAGCAGGGCCTGCTGGATCTGCGCGGCCCACTCCAGATGGCCCGACTCGATCTCCTGGATACGCGCCATCAGATCGCGATCGATCGAGCGATGGACGTGCTCAATCTCAGCGGCCGACTCATGGAGCTTACGATGCGGCTCCTCGATTGCGGCCAAGATGGGCGCAAGCGCTGGTAAGAGCGCCTCGGCCCGCTGGCGTTGGTCACTGTAGTACCAGCGCCCGAAGGCACAGGCTTTCGGGTCGACCTGGACGTCCAGCGTCTTCGTCTCAGGATCGAACACGAATGATTTCAACCGCGACGCCCATTCCAGGTGCTCGGCCTCGCGCTGGATAAGATCGGCGCGCAGATTGTCGGTCTCTGCCATCTCCGAGGTCCCCGAAAGGAGCGATGACAAACTCCCGATACCGGCGCCGGCGTTGATCAGCAGCAAGACCAGCACAACCAGGAAACCAAGGGTGATCTTGGTACTGAGCTTCATACTCTGTTGATCCATCTCATCATCTCCCACAACCGCCAAGCCAATAAGAGCATCGCTTGGCCTCAATCTTCATCCCCGCCTCAAACCCCGATAAACCCGTGGTTTTCATCGCGAACACCCTAGTCTCCCAAAAAGTAGCTTGCAGCCGCGGCGTTGATCATCGGACCGCCCAGTCTGTTGGGTCGGCACCGCGCATCCTTCAGGCAAAGCGCCGTGGGAGCGGCGCCCCGCCGCGATCGCGCGTCCGTCGCGGCGGGGCGCCGCTCCAACCGGCCGCACGCTTGGACCAGAAGATGATCGAGGCCACAGCCGCAAAGGAAGGATGACTAATAAAGCGCTCATCAATTGTTTCCCGATCTGAGCGATCCCGTCCGAAATCCCCCCTGGCCCCCCTTTGCGAAAGGGGGGAAGTTGTTGATGGTCACTTTCTAAGGAAGCGCTCATCAATTGTTTCCCGATGTGAGCGATCCCGTCCGAAATTCCCCCTGGCCCCCCTTTGCGAAAGGGGGGCAGTTGTTGATGGTCACTTTCTAAGGAAGCGCCCATCAACTGTTTCCCGATGCGAGCGATCCCGTCCGAAATCCCCCCTGGCCCCCCTTTGCGAAAGGGGGGAAGTTGTTGATGGTCACTTTCTAAGGAA
>NZ_JAAIJR010000223.1 GCF_010915725.1 Thiorhodococcus mannitoliphagus | reverse complement strand
CGCTGAGACAACGATGCCGATAGAAAAAAATGATGGACAGGAGGCAAATCGGACTTGCGTCAGAACAGAGTATCTACAAATGTCTCGACCATGATTTCCAGACAACCTCTAACACCTGCGTAAAAGACGATCAGTGACGGCTCAGGTATGGCTGACTGCCCGAGGCTCGGACAGGGGGTGGGGCGGAGGGGGCGCGGCCTTTCGCCCGAGCGATGGCGTCGACTGGCGCCGTTCGGCAGTGGCCAGGCCCTGAGTCAAACCGTCGCGCGAATCATGCGGCGGAAGCAGATCCTCGATGAAAAAGGCCGCCAATTCCGCGCGGCCAGCCAAGCCTGACTTTTGGTACACCGCGACGGCGTGCTGCCGGATCGTTCGTTCACTGCGATTGCAGCAGCTCGCAATCTTCTGATGACTGATCCCCTTGAGCAAAAACATGGCGACGCAGGACTCAGCCTTGGTCAGCCCCCAGGCACGGAGTTGTGACTCGATGTTCTCGGCCAGGCCGAGCCGGTGTCGGTCGAGAACATCCGTGGCGGATACCGCGACGTCCCGTGTGCGCGCCCAGACCGATCCTAGCCAGCAGATCGAGCCGAGACTCAACAGCAGAATCGCAATCTCGCTGATGAGATGAAATCGCGATACGCCATGTCGCAGATCGAAGCCGAGATCGACCAGTCCGAGCAAGGTGATCGCGGAGAGCAGCATGAAGGCCAATGGAATGACGGCGGCTGTCTGGTTTCTCATCGAATGGAGTGCTCCGTGAATGCTCGGCATTCAAGTTGAATCGTGGCTTTAGAAAAGCGGCCTTGATCATCGTTCCGGCCGGCTGCAAAGCTGACTCTGTAGTCAGGCCATCTTGGCCTGACGATCTCAGGGCTAGACGCCCTGACTACAGATAGGCACAAGCGATCGGCCGAAACGATGATCCATGCCAGAAAAGCGGTCGCAATGAGGATGCCTAAGACATCGGCTCTGATTTATGAATCAACCGAACTCGCCCCATTGCGCCGCGCCATCCGCATCCGTGACGAGGCCCGACTTGTCGCGCCGCGTGATCACGATCTGGCAACGGGTCGCTTTTCCCCTCAAGTCAACAGCATACCTTCAACGCATACCTCCAAAGCAACTGTCGACTCGCGGATCCTGACGGTCGGCAAAGGCTGCATATTGTTTGCTAAATGCAAATATAAAACAAATACTTAGGATTAATTTTGTCGCCTTGCGACATCCAGCTGCTGGATTCTTGTGCTTGATCTAAGTCATTTGTCGGATTGTTAGCGGATGCCTGTTCAGTGAAATCTGGACTCGTGGCGTTGAGCCAGCAAATAACAATTTAATTATATGGCGATATTTTTCTAGCATTCGGCCGCGTTTGCGCCGTTTATGCAGACATAGAATGAGAAATCAACGACGAGGACGGGATTCAATGATGCATCGAATTCTAATCGCGACACTGCTCGTGTTGCTCTATATGGGTGGCCTGATTGGCACCACTTTATTCACCACGCCAGATGCCAAGGCGACTCCCGCCTTCGCGCGGCAGGTCGGGCTGGCGTGCGCCGCCTGTCACAATCAGAACTTCCCTGCGCTCAATTCATTTGGTCGTTCATTCAAGGCGGGCGGATACACCATGGTGGGAACGCAGGCACTCATCGAGGGCGATCATCTCTCGCTGCCGTCGGTCTTGAACGCCTCGTTGATCGGCAAGTTTCGGTATGCGAAGACCAATGGCAATACCGATCAAGGGACGGATCGCGGCCAGATCCAGTGGCCCGACGAGGCGGCGTTGCTGATCGGCGGTCGAGCGGCCAAGAATGTTGGCTTTCTATTCGAGATTGGGTTGGCGGGAATCGCCGTGAATGGCGTCGCCGACGACAGCGCCGAGGTGGAGGGCGGCGACGTTCCGGTCAGCGGTAGCGGCGTCTCGCTGTTGGGTTCGAAGATCCAGTTCAACGTCGCTGAATTTGGCTCGACCAGGCTGAGCCTGATTCCGTTTTCGACAGATGGGCTCGGCGCTGGCTACGGTTTCGAGCTGCTCAACACGGGGGCCGTGCGCAATATCCGACCAATCGAATATCGCTCCGGCTTCAGTGCGTCACAAGCGCTCAATACCGGGGCAGGTGGCGCCACTGGCATGGCGTTCGTGGTGTCGAACCCGCAATATTTCATCAACTACACGCCCTGGACACCTGGCTTCAATGGCGAGAATTTCGACGTTGAACTGGGCGGGCTCTCCAATTACCTGCGCGCCGCCTATACCTCCAGTTTCGGGTCATGGGATACCGCGCTCGGTTTTCAGCTTTGGAACGGCTCGGCGAAACCCGCTGGCATCGAGGGCGAGGAAACGCTCAAGACCGATGCCTGGGTCATCGATGCCCAGGCGCTCGGCACCGTGCGTGATTTACCTTTGAGCCTCTATGCCAGCTACGGTCAGGCCGATGGAAACGCGGATAGTCTGTGGGGTTACACCCAAGGCAATGCCAGTTCCTTCGCGATCATGGGGCAGCTTGGTGTCCTTCCCAACCGGCTCAATTTGTATCTTGCCTTTCGCACCCTGGACAACGGGCAAGCAACCGACAACACCTTCAACGCCTATACGCTCGGTGGGAACTTTCTTCTCGCCCAAAATATCCGCTTGGAGCTGTATCACGTCATCGAGACCGGATCGGGCGTGGATGCGCGCGAGAACGAGCAAGACAGTCTGACCATGCTGCAACTCTTCGTTGGTTTCTGATCGGGAGCTATCCATGAGTAGATCAATCAAACAGGCATCCCTGGCGCTTGGGTTCGTCCTTCTCCTGATGGGCCGGGCGGCCGACGCCGAGTACCTCAAGACCTTCGAGGGCTGGAAGGTTTACAACTCAAGCTGCATCCTCTGCCACGGCCCACAGGGTCGGGGCGATGGATCGCTGGCCAAGAAGCTGAGGATCAACGCGGCCGATTTCCGCGCGCGCCGTCAAAAGCTCGATGGCATGTCGGACCAAGCCTTATTGGATGAGATCAAGGGCGGCCGCGGGCATTTACGCGACATGCCAAAGTGGCGGGACATCTACCCGGATACGCAGCTCCTGGCCGCTGTCTCCTATATCCGCTATCTCGCGGGGTCCAGCCATCCGCTGGAAGCCGACCCGATCGAAGGCCAGCAGTACTATCAGCTCTACTGTATCGCCTGTCATGGTCAGAACGGCAAGGGCGAGGGTTTCATGACCAGCCTCCTGGAGATCCAACCCGCTGACCACACCAACCCCGCGCGGATGGATCGGCTCAGCAACCAGCAACTGGCGGCCATTATCAAGAGCGGTAAAGGGATGATGCCGGCCTGGAAGGGTATCCTCAGCGATCACGAAATCAGCGAGCTGGTCACCTATATCCGGCTCCTCTCCCATCCAGGCGGTCGTTGATCGCGGCTGTCCTCTCCCCCGCCGGCGAGACCGGCGGGGGAAGCGAGGGCGAGGTTCTAGAGGGTATCCAGAACCCGTTCGCGCAGTTGCTGATATTCCTTCTCGCTGATCAGTCCATCCTGACGCAATTCCTTCAACTCGATCAGTCGCGCCTTGGCCGAGCGACTCGGCGCCGCGCGCGTGGCGGATGCGGCGGCGGGGGTCTTCGCGGCTGTTCCTGCGACGGATGCCGGTTTCTCCCCGCAGACGAGCTTGGCATTGACTCCAGCCGCGACACCCGAGGTGCTGACTGGAATCGTCATTGGATCGCACCCCTCCTTGACCAGGCGAACCTGTCCATACAACGCCTGATCCTCCGGCTTATAGACTTGCGGAAAGACCTGGCTGAGCGGCAGGTACGTTGGCGTCAGGCCGGATTGTTTGCCCATGACCCAGACCTGCGCGCCCGTGGGGGTCGATTGGATGGACAGGGTATCGCTCGATCTCTCAAACAAGCCTCCATTCGTGGCGCAAGCCCCGAGCAAAGCGGTCAGCGGTAGCATCAGGAACAACCTGGCGGTCTTGCGTTGAGCAAAGGCGGCAGTTCCCGACTCGGGTCGGATAGTGATTATTGTTCGATTTCCAGTTGCCCGATCTCTAAGCATTCGATCTCTAGTCATTCGATCTGATCTCATCCCCATCACTCTTCGGTCTTTGTTGTAGGAGAACCGAGTGTAACAGCCGGGTCGGGGCCGCACGGCGCAACCAATAGAAACGCCGAGTAAGGTTCCGCGCCGAGCATCTACAGGGCGGCCTCGATCATCCTTTTAGTCCAACCGCCCGGTCAGTGGGAGCGGTGCCCCGCCGCGACGGGCGCGCGATCGCGGCTGCCGCGAGCATGCGGATCGCCGCCGCACATTTAGGGGACATGAGCGTGCCGACCAACAGCCCAAGGAGCGCCAACCTCCGCAGACGGGGAACGGCCACGCCTCCTCTTGGAACCTCGCCCGCTGATTGGTCTAATGCTGGGCCTACATGGCGCTGGGCAAACCTCGTCATTGACCTGAGAGCGACCAAGGTCTCCCGCAAGTCCTGATTCCTAAGAGGCTGTCTGGAAATCATGGTAGAGGCCCCTAGGAGCCTGTCCGACTTGGGGGGATCGAAGCGAGGAAGTGGGAGAGCGAGGCCATTTCGTTCCGGTTTTGAGGCGCATAGTGGTTCTATGTAACGAAAAAGCGGGGCGAAAGGGACCCTTCTCCCGATTCCGCAGCCGATTCATCCTAAGAAAGCGCCCATTAATTGTTTCCCGATACGAGCGATCCCGCCCGAAATCCCCCCTAGCCCCCCTTTGCGAAAGGGGGGAAGTTGTTGATGGTCACTTTACTAAGTCGGACAGGCTCCTAGGATCCTTGAGGGCGCAAAATGCTCGCAGATGAGTCAAATTTCGATGAAGCGTCCGACCATCCAAGGCCGTCGGGATCGGATCGGGATCGGGATCG
>NZ_JAAIJR010000222.1 GCF_010915725.1 Thiorhodococcus mannitoliphagus | reverse complement strand
CCTGGGTTTCACACCCCCCCCCCCCCCCACCGCCCCACCCGGGGGGGGGGGCGCCCCCCCCCCCGGCCGCCCCGGGGCGGGGGGGGGGCCCCCCCGCTCCCACCGACTGCCCGGTTGGGCCAGAGGATGATCGAGACCCGCGGCTTTGTCTCCTGTGCTGTCTCCCCGGCTCTTTCTGCTGGTGCCGCAGACTTCCGATTAAAGGCGGGCCCGTCGAGGCTGCTCATGCGACCATATCGGGAACCTTGCTCGCTCTTTTCGGAGGCAGTCGGCGCTTTCCGGAAGATGACCCGGCGGCTCTCAACAGGATCTGCTATGAAGGACGATAGTCTGGAGTTTTGCGCGACGCTCGACGTGGGGTGCCTGTCGCCGCTCATCGAAAGGTGGCGTGCAGGCTCGTCAGCGGGCTGCGTCTTGGCCCTGGTGGCGGAGTCGGAGTGCTCACGACTGCCCATCCTGCAGTCCACCTGCCGTGCGGCCGGGCTGAGCTTGGTTGGCGGGCTCTTTCCGGGGCTGGTTTGGCAGCAGCGCTTCTTGACGCATGGGGCTTTGCTCATCTATCTGCCCTGGCAGCCGGTCTATGCGCTGGTCGATCGGTTGGACTTGGATGAGTCCTCATCGGCCGTCCGCATCGCCGCCGCTGCGCAGGACCACTTGGATCCCTCCGCCCCGCCGACGTTTTTCATGGTGTTCGACGCCATGGTCCCCAACATCGCCAGCATTCTCGACGAGCTTTATCTCGAATTGGCCGACGGGGTGCGTTATCTCGGTGTGAATGCCGGGAGTGAGCGCTTTCAGCCTATGCCCTGTGTCTTCGATAGCGAGCGGCTGATCGGCAAGGGGGCGCTCTGCCTCTTGCTGCCTCATGACTGGTCGAGCGCGCTGATCCATGGCTACCATGCCCCGGAAGAGACGCTCACCGCGACGGCGACAGTCGGTAACAAGATCGTCCGGATCGATTGGCAGCCGGCGTTTCCGGTTTACCGCGACAAGGTGTTGGCGCGCTACGGTATCGCCTTGGACCACGATAATTTCTACCGCTATGCGGTTCACTTTCCCTTTGGCATCGCGCTCGCCAGCGGCCAAACCCTGGTGCGCATCCCCGTGGCCTTGGACGAGGACGAGGGTATTCTCTGTGTCGGTGAGGTGCCGGCCAATGCACTCCTGACCTTGCTGCAATCACCAGAGGTCGACTCGGTGGATACCGCCCGCGCCTTGGCCGACGTCTTCGCGCCGGCGCGAAGGTCAGACCCCTTGCTCTTCTTCTACTGCGCCGGACGCCGGCTGCATCTGGGCGAGGGCGCCGAGCGCGAGCTGAGAGTCTGCGAGCGCGAGACGGGTGCGCGCCTGGTGGGTGCGCTGTCGTTAGGCGAGATTGGCGGGGTGGGCGATGCGTCCTATCCGCTGTTGCACAATGCCGCTGTGGTCGGCGTGGATTGGGGGGAGCCGGACCGCGGTCCTGCATGAGTCACGAAGCACGCCAAATTCGTCTGCTGTCGATGCTGTACGACTTGGTGCGCGTCATCGGCGGCGAGCTTTACGTCAAGCCCCTGATGACGCGAGCCATTCAGCGTCTGCTCTTCCACACCGGCCTTCCCGCCGGCGTGGCGCTTCAGGCGAGCCCGGATCACCTGGACGCCGCGCGCCTCGTCGTCGCGGTCGGCAGCCTCCGCCTCAAGGGGCAGTGCGACCTGAGGATTCCGGTGTTGGCGGACTGGCTCGCTGGAGACATCGCCGAGTATCGTTGCGACGCTGACCAGCGCGAGTTGCCGGGGCTCTGCGAGGGCTACGGCTATATGATCAAGCTGCCGGTGCGCGGCTTCGGGTCGATACTGCTGCTCGGACCTTGCGGCTATACCTCCGATCTACCGCTCACGGATCTCTTCCCCCCAGTGCTGGAGAACCTGGCCAAGGCGGCCCAGCTCTGCCAGGCGAATGAGGCGCATGCCCGGCGCCTGGAGCAGGACCGTGATGCCGCGCAGTCGCAGCTCGCGACCAGCACTCGGCTGCTGGAGGCCGAGCGCGCCCGCCTCCAGGCGCTGATCGAGGCGGTGCCGGACGTCATCTGGCTGAAGGATCCTGACGGTGTCTTCCTGCTCTGTAACCGTGGCATCGAACGGCTCTTCGGGGTCAGCGCGAGTCAGATCATCGGCAGGTCCGACTACGATTTCGTCGACCGCGACCTCGCGGATTTCTTCCGCGAGAATGATCGCAAGGCGGCCGAGTTGAGCCGGTCCTCAAGGAACGAGGAGTGGCTCAGCTTCGCGGAGGACGGCTATCGCGGACTCTTCGAGACCATCAAGACGCCCATGTACGACGAAGCAGGCCAACTCGTCGGCGTCATCGGGATCGCCCGCGATATCACGGCGCGCAAGCAGGAGCAGGCCGAGCTGCAGCGGCGCGAAGAGATCTACGGGGCTATCGTCAATCAAGCCGCGGACGGCATCGTCCTGATCGACTGCGAGACCCACGGCTTCGAGGAGTTCAACGAGGCCGCGTGCCGCATGTTGGGCTTCAGTCGGGCGGAGCTGGCCGAGCGCCGCCTGGAGGATTTGACCGCATGCCCGACCACCGAGGTCTCGGCCGGTCTGCGTGAGCTGCTTGTGGTGGATGGCGATGTCCTCGAGGCCCAGTATCGCCGCAAGAATGGCGTCATGCTGGATGTCCTGGTCAGCAATCGGGCCGTGCGTATCGGTGGGCGCGACTATGTCGCGGCCATCTGGCACGACGTGAGCGAGCGCAAGCGCATGGACGCCGAACTCGCGGGTTACCGCAAGCACCTCGAGGAGTTGGTGGCCGAGCGCACCGCCAAGCTCGAGGCGGCGAGTCAGGCCAAGAGCGTCTTCCTGGCGAACATGAGCCACGAGATCCGGACACCCATGAACGCGATCATCGGCCTCACGCACCTGCTGAAACGAGAGATCCAAACGCCGCGCCAGCGCGAGATGCTGGACAAGGTCTCGTCCGCTGCGCACCACCTGCTTGGCATCATCAACGACATCCTGGACTACTCCAAGATCGAGGCCGGCAGGCTGGTGCTGGAGTCGGCTGACTTCGACCTGGATCAGGTCTTCGCCGACACCATCGGCCTGCTCGCGGATAAGGCCTTCGCCAAGGACGTCGAACTCATTGTCGACGTCATGGGATTGCCCCGTCATCTGCGGGGCGATGGGCTGCGGCTCGGGCAGATCGTCATCAACCTCGGCACCAATGCGCTCAAGTTCACCGAGCAGGGCACTGTGACGATCCATGGCCGTGTCCTGGCCGCGGAGCATGATCGCATCCTGACCCGGATCGAGGTCCGCGACACGGGTGTGGGCATGACCGAGGCGCAGCGCGCGCGTCTCTTCCAGCCCTTCGAGCAGGCCGATGCCTCGACGACGCGGGTCTATGGCGGCACCGGGCTTGGCCTGGCCATCTGCCGGCGCTTGGTTGAGGCTATGGGCGGTCGACTCGGTTGCGATAGCCTTGCCGGAAGGGGCTCAACCTTCTGGATCGAGGTCTCTTTCGATCGGGCTGCGGATGCCAGGCGCGCCAGTGCGTTGCCGAGCGCTTGGCGCGGCTGGCGGGCTCTGGTGCTGGACGATGACGCGGCAGCGCGTGCTGCCTTGGTGGCGATCCTGCGTGCGCAAGGGATGGTGGTCGACGCCCTTGCGTCAGGCGTGGAGGCGATCGACCACCTGCGTCGGCGCACTGGTGCGTCCTACGACCTCATCTTTATCGATTCCCGAATGCCACTCATGGATGGACCGGAGACGGCACTCAATCTGCTGAGTTTGGGGCTGGTGGGTGCGGCGCGTCTCATCCTGCTTGATGCATCCAATGGACGCCAGGCGGAGGACATGGCCTCCTACGGTTTTCGTGGCGCCATCCCCAAGCCCTTTACGCCCAGGGTCTTTCTGGCCCGCTTACTTGCCGCGCTCAGTGACGAAGATGCGGCGGCTCCGGCCCGGTCTTCGGCCAGCCGCGCGGAGGAGCGACTCGCGCGGCACCGCGGTCAGCGGGTCCTGCTGGCCGAAGACAATCCCCTCAATCGCGATATTGCCCTGGCGCTCTTGAGTGAGGTCGGTCTCGAGGTTGCGCTGGCCGAGAATGGGCGCGTCGCGGTGCAGATGGCCGCTGCCGCTGATTATGATCTCATCCTCATGGACATCCAGATGCCACAAGTGGACGGCCTCGAGGCAACCGGCCGCATTCGCGCGCTGGCGGCGCATCGGAATACGCCCATCCTGGCGATGACCGCCAATGCCTTCGACGACGACCGTGATATCTGCCTGGCCGCGGGCATGCAGGATCACCTGCCCAAGCCGGTCGACCCTGACGCGCTCTACGAGGCCCTTTTGCGCTGGCTGCCGCCGCCTTCGGAGCGGGCCGCCGTTCCAGTGCGTCCTGAGTCCCTAGACGAGCCAGAGGTCCAAGAGTCCGATTCACAGGCCGTGCCGCTTGCCTTGCAGGGCTTGGAGGATCTGGACTTGGATCTCGCCATGAAGTCCGTTTGTGGCAACGTTTCGCTCTACTTGAGCCTGTTGCGGCAGTTTTTCGAGCTGCATGAAGGGGACTTGTCGGGCCTTGTTGAACTCACTGCAGCCGGCGAGGCGGCAGAGGCGAGGAAGGTCGTCCACTCGATCAAGGGGGCGGCCGCCGCGCTCGGGATGCATCGCGTCCAAGCATGCAGCCTGGCGCTGGAGCGCGTTCTCCTCGATGGGCAGGATCCGGAGACTGTCGAGATGCTGTTGCGGGAGCTAACGACCGCCGTGACAAGCCTCAAGCTGAGCCTGTCCGAGGTGCTGCTGGAAGCTGAGAGGCTGTCTGAAAAACCTCAAGGGCGACTTTAGTCGCCCTTGGCACTGGCGGGAGGGCGAATGAATTCGCCCCTTGTATGTTCTGTTCTCAGGGATTGATAAGGAGGAGTGATAAACGGAGTTTATGAAGAGAGCCCGGGAAGCCGTTCGCCCCTGAAGCCTGGACG
>NZ_JAAIJR010000221.1 GCF_010915725.1 Thiorhodococcus mannitoliphagus | reverse complement strand
TTTTTTACACCCCGCATTTATCTTTTTCGCCTCGGGCAAAACGGGGCTCGGGGCCCCCCCCGGATTCGGCCCGCCGGCGGGGGGGGGCCGCCGCTCCCACAATCTCGAACTTCGCGCTCCATGCGGCCCGAATGGCCGCATGGAGCACGCATCCTCAGATCTTGAACTGTCCGACGCGCTCCTGCAGCAGAGACGCCAGGCTTGCGAGCTGCTCGCTCGCGGCCGCGATGTGCTGGGATCCGGCCGACGTCTGATCCACCGTCGAGGAGATGGTATGGATGTTCCGATTGATCTCCTCGGCCACCGCCGTCTGCTCCTCGGCCGCGCTCGCGATCTGGCGGTTCATGTCGTTGATGCTGGTGATGGCCGCGCTGATGGTCTGGAAGGACTCCCCCGCCCGTTGCGCTTGCGAGACGCTTTCCCGCGCCATCGACTGGCCCTTCTCCATCACCGAGACCGCCCCGGCCGAGCCGTTCTGAACGCGCTCGATCTTCTCTTGAATGTCCTGAATAGAAGACTGCGTCCGACTGGCCAGCGTGCGCACCTCGGCCGCGACCACCGCAAAGCCACGCCCCTGCTCGCCGGCACGCGCGGCCTCGATCGCCGCATTGAGCGCCAGTAGATTGGTCTGCTCCGCGACTCCGCGGATGACGTCCAAGACCGCCCCGATCTCCTCGCTGTCGGCCGAGAGCTTCGCGATGACCTCGCTCGCGGAGACCACCTCCTGGGCCAGGAGGTCGATCGCCGTGATCGTCTCCGTCACCACTTGGCCGCCGGCCTGCGTTTCCTTCTCGGTCTCCTGCGCCGCGCTCGCCGCGTCGGCCGCGTGACGCGCGACCTCTTCGACCGTCGCCGTCATCTCATTCATGGCCGTCGCGACCTGATCCGTCTCCGACTGACCGAGCTGGACTTGCCCACGCGTCTGATCGCTGGTCGCTGCCAGCTGCACGGCTGCCGCCGAAACCTGTGAGCTGGCGCTCGAAACCTCCTGCAGCAGCCGCTTCATGTTTTCGACCATGCGCGAGATGGCCGCCATGAGACTGCCGGAGTCGCCCTTGCGCAGCGCGATGGGAGTCGTAAGATCGCCTTCCGCCAAACGATTGACCACGGCCACCACCTGAGCCGGCTCCCCGCCAAGCTGCTTGAGTGTCTCTCGCGTAATCGCAACCCCCAAGACGGCCGCCAGGATCAAACCCAGCACCATGCCGCCGCTATAGAGCTTCATCATCAGGTTACTGGCGCCCAGGGCCTGGTTCAGCTCGGTCTGCGTGGCATCGTTCTTGACCGCCACCATGGACTCGATGAGCACGCCGACGCGGTCCGAGACCAGAAAGGTCTCGTCGACGACACGCGCATAGTCCGCGTGCAGCGATGCATAAGCGATAGGATCCGCGGCTTGACCCATCTTCTGAGCGAGCTGGTCCAGCTCCTTATACTCCGAGCGCCAAGCCTGGTAGTCCGTCTTGAAGGCATCGTAAAGCGCTGCCTCGTCCACACTGCGGGGCAACTGCTCATAGCGCTCGAGCGCGGCTTCCACATTGCTCCATGAAGCGACACGCTGACGCATCACCTGCGCGATCATCCCGCCCACCTCAGGGGTCCAGGTCGCCAGCCCCTTGATCTCATAGGTCTGTCCGCGAATCTTCACCCGTTCATAGTTCAGCCGGTTGAGTTCGATGATCGTCGGCAGTGATCCCTGACTGATCGACAGGAGGTGCGAGCGCATGTCGATCTCGCCCTTGATGCCAAGCGCACCGACCAACAGCAGGATGAGCGCAAGGGACAGGAAGCTTCCAATCAGCTTCGTGCTCAATCGAATCTTCTTCATGGCAAACCTTCCTAGAACCGATGAATTTGCTGAACCGGAAGCGCATTGAATGCTGCAAGCTCGGCGCAAGGACCAGATTAGAGCGCCCCCTGCGGCTGCGCCCTAAGCGCTTTGCGCTGACTGCGGATCCATTCGTGAAGCGACTCTGAGCATCGATCATCGTTCCGGTCGATGCTGAGACGCGGATTGAAGGCCGATTGCATGGAGGCACGGGCATCAGCCCATGGATGCGTCCCTCCTGCCCGTCAAGGCGCTCCCGCGGAGATGCCCAGGAATCTCGCCCGGGCAACGAGAGCCAAGCGGAACCGTCAGCGACCTGACGACCCGATGCTGCGGCGAGTATATGAGAAAGCCTTCACCCGATATGCCAACGGGTTCACTTCGCGGCTAGTCGGCGTTGCTCGGCGCGGCGAGAACACAGTTGGCACCGGAGCGCTTGGCGGCGTAGAGCGCCTGGTCCGCCTGATGGTAGAGGCGATCCAAGTCCATGCCCTTGCGATAGCTTGCCACCCCAATGCTGACCTGACCCGCGACCTGCTCACCCGTTGCTGTCTCGATGGGCTGACTTGCCAACCTGCGCCGAATCCGCTCGGCACATTCCAAGGCGTCCGCAAGCCCAGACCATGGCAGCAGCACGACGAACTCGTCCCCACCCAGACGCACGCAGAGATCGGACGTCCGTGTCGCCTCCCGCAAGGTCTCGGCAACCTGACAGAGCAGACGGTCGCCGACCGGATGCCCATAGGTGTCGTTGACGCTCTTGAAACGATCCAGATCCATGACGAGCATCGACAGGGGCTGCTGGTGCCGAACGCTGTCAGCCAGCCATTGCGCACCCTGCAGCGTCAAAGCACGCCGGTTGCCGAGACCGGTCAAGGGATCCCGCTCCAACTGCCGACTCACCGAGGAGAAGCGCAAGGCATTCTGGATTGCGGGCGCTGCCAGCCCCAGCAGACTCTCGATCGCAACCTGCTCGGATTCGGAAAACCGCCGCCCCCGCATCAGCTTGAGCGTCCCCATCTCCGTACCATTGAGCGTCAGGACATACTCCATGCGATGACGATCCGGCTTGCCGCCAGACATCGTCTCGTCGCCCTCAGCGCCCTCGGCGCGCCGATACTCCCAGCCCGTCTGCTCAACCAACTCGTAGAGGAATCGCCCCAGCGTGCCCATCACCTCATCCAGTTCCAGCGAGGCCGTGATGGCTTGCAGAAAATGGACTGGATCAATGCCCTGCTGGCCCCGTTGCGCATCGCGCCCGGTAGAGGAAACCAGCTTGAGTTGCGGACTTTCGAGTTGGGTAGTCGGGCTCACAACGGCGTACCTAGGAAGAGATGGACCTAATTGTTGTTAAGCAATCAACAAGCCAAGAATTAAATCCTTATAAAACAGGCACTTATAGCCCTAAAAAAAAGAGCGACGGGTTTCCGTCACTCTCAACAACTTCGGAGCCAACATCTTGATGGGCAGCGATCCGTACAACGTCAACCTTTCGCCGCAAAGGCTCCAGGCACTGGAGTCGTCGCTGACTGCCAGCACAGCCCTCAGGACGCCTGCCTCAACTGATCCGGCACCGCATCCCAGCCCGACTTGATCTCGCGCAGCAGACGCGAGACCTCGGTCAGTGCCTCGGGGTCGTTCCGCATGCTGCCCTGCAACAAGCGGCGCGACATGTATTCGTAGAGCGCAGCCAGATTGCTTGCAAGCTCACCGCCCTTGTCCTGATCAAGCATGTCCGCCAAGGCTTCAATGATCGAGATGGCTTTTCCAAGCTGCTCACCCTTGATCCTTGGATTACCGTTCACCATGGCGCCGCGTGCAACCGCAATGCGCTCGAGGGCCCCCTCGTAAAGCATTTGAATCAGCCGATGAGGGTCAGCGACCGCAGCCTCAGCCAGATGACCTGCTTGGCGATATTGGTTGATCTCTTTACGCATCGCGTACATCATTCCTCACTCCTGGCGAGTGGTTTTTGGTTGACTCGACAATCCGAACTCAGCCCTGTTTCAGTGCTGTCGGCTCAAGCTGGCGGGCGCACGACCCGACCTAGGCCCAGGTATCTCCGCGCTTGCTCTAGACTCATCCGCCGGATCACCTCGCGCAGCTCAACATCCGTCACAACGATGAAGGTCTCACCCGATGCCTCATCCATCATCACGGCAACCCTTCGCTTCAGGCTCTGAAAATGCGCAGTGATCGCTGCGGCAGCCTTGCTCTGTTGGTCCCTGTCTAGGGTTGCGCACCCGCCGCTCAGGACCAATGCCGATGAGGTCGGATCCCATGGCCAGCCTTCGGCGCCTTTGTCCCTAGAGCATTCCAGTGCTGTCAATCTCTTGACGCACTTGTCGTCTTGGCTCGGTTTCATCTGCAAAATCACGACATTCTCTTTGAACATTGACTGCCAAACCTGGCTCGATCATCGATGTTGTCTCTAGAATCCGCGCCACGCGCCGGATACAGCTATTTCACATCCGTCCTTGGGCACCTTTCGCTCTGATGCTGATGAAGCGCACTCCCTTCACAGTCAAGATAACGGCACCCCCTGCAGTTTCTTTAATCCTAAAAAGATCCGTTTAACCGCAAAGGACGTGAAACGTGCAAAGAATCTCAAGGTCTTGTCCCGGCACCGGGAGGATCACCTTCTGGGCGAACCGAAATCGCGGCACAAACCTTTATTTTTGTTAGCTAAACTTGTGCCCTTGCAGTTCCAACTACCGGCCTTGATCGTCAGTTTGACCGGTGAACGAGCGAGCGCGAAGTCCACCGAATCCCGCGCCCGTGTCGGCGGAGTCCCTCAACTCCGCCCGGGCAAACCAAGACGTCAGCAGGGGTGCAACCATCAGTGATGTGCGCCGGCCAGCGACTCTAGGCTGGGCCGACGTTAGGAGGCCCAATATGCACCCTTTCGTTGGGCCTCGTACCTCGGCCTAACGACGACAGGCATCAGTTGTGGTCACAGCCTGTCAGCGGGTCAGAAATGGGGCGCGTGATCCAAGTCTAGAAAAAGACCGGAGGTTCGGAGGTCAATGTCCGGAGAACGGGCGATTTGGGTATCGAGCTGGGCTTGCCCAATGCAAAGACCCGCAACGGCCGCATTCGGACTCCCCCGCTTGAGCTGCCGCCGCAGTGATCCTAGAAAGAGCCACCGGCTTAGGGGTTTCCGTCAAAGGGTCTGGGCTCTGTCTCTGTATCAGACAGGTAGACTACCCTGATGCCATGTTTCGGCACAGTCGTGGGGGGGGGGGGCCCCCCCCCCCCCCCCCCGGGCGCGGCGGGGGGGGCCCCGCCCCCCCCCCCCCCCGGGGGGACAGGAGAGGGAAAACAACAAAAAAAAACAAAACCCCAAAAAAAAAAA
>NZ_JAAIJR010000220.1 GCF_010915725.1 Thiorhodococcus mannitoliphagus | reverse complement strand
AGATCCTCTGGGGTTTGGCTCCATTTCACGAGATCCAGCTCAAGCATACACAAATCACTCCGGTAATTCGGTGAAGGCGCCTGCGAACCGTGTGCGCAGCACGGGTTTCAGGCGACCACAGAAAGTTACGCATCCCGCTCTGGGCGCGGTTTAGCGCGACGACGCCAGGCCGATCCGGCCGCTCTTCCTACCGCTTCAGCGATTGAAGTTTAGCGAGGTGATGCGACAGCACCTGTCGCAGGTGACGACCTTAAGACGCTGTATAAGAAGTAACTGACTGATTTTGAAGGCTTGCTTCTTGACGTTTTCTAGCCTTGAAGACCATCTTAGAGGCCCTCTCAACAGCAAGCTTTTGATTTTTCAATGGTTGGTTTCTCTACAGCGTCTAAAGATGATGAGGCCGTTTCTGATCGGCAGGTGATTGGCGCGATGCGGAAGCACCTGCCAGGCGAGGCTTCGGCTCAGCGGAATGGATCCAAGGCGCGCTGCCAGGCTTCACCGTCCGAGTCCTCATCCTCGGCATCGTCCCAAAGTCCGGTGCGGTAGTGGGGGTCGGTTGCGAAGCGGACCTGCTGTCCGTCCAACTGAAAGGCACTGCGGAGCGCGTCCCAGACCGGGGTGCTCGGTCCCCGAGCGGGCTCGGCATGTAGATGACGAAGGTCTGCGTTGCCGTGTCGAAGATCACCCGTCCGCGCGCTACTACGTCGTACTCCAGAACGCTCAGGATCGAAAACTCGGCCGCGTGGCGCGCGACCAGGCGTGGTCAGGCCCGAACATGGGCGTCAGGGCTGTCGCGCTTGGTGCCGCGTATCTCGGCCTGCTCCAGTGGGATCGGACACGCCATCAGCTGGCCCTTGTGAAACCAGAAGATCCCAACGCGTCCCGGACAGCGTCCCTTTGCTGTGGTTTCTGATGACGTCATCCAGGATGGGGTCGAGAAAAGGAGCCGGATAATACCCAAGACGCGCGCAAGACGCGCGCTGGCGATGTCGATCCAGACGCCAGGCGCGCATGCGTCGTCGACCGCTAGGCCTGCTGCATCCCAGGCGTCACCACCGTCCAGTGCCGCGAGCCGCGCCTGAGTCGTTGCCATGGTACCCATACGGCGATCCCGAGTCCCACGATGGCATAGAGCGCCCAGGTTGGAAGCTGCAGCAGCCAGCGAGCGATGAGTCGCATCAGATCGCCCTTGACGGCGATCTTCGAGGCGCGTGCCGTGTACTTGGTGAACTTGAGCGCGCCCATCTTGTCGAGGGTGCGCAATCCCTGTTTGCCATAGGTCGCGGCTAGCTTGATCGTGTCCTGACTCAGTTCGCCGGCGCGCCGCGCGGTCTTGAGGACGGTGTCACCGCCGATTCGGTACAGGGTCGCGCTATGCTGGCCGAAGGTCTCCGCAAAGGCGGCCATCCGCTTGAGCGAGGCGGCATCCCGGGTCTTGCTCAGGAGCTGCATTCCGCCGCGAGTCTTGGCCAGCTTGTAGACGTTGCCGAATAGCTCGGCCACCGAGTCCAGCGACCGGGTCTGCTTGACCGTCTTGGCCGACTTCACCAATGCCTTGCCCAACCAGGGCGGGAGCTTCCCGAGCTTGCGCGCGGCCTTGAGAATGGTGGTGCCGCCTTTGACTGCCGTCGTCGCGGCCACGCTTGGCGCCGCAGCACCGGCGGTGCCGACGGTTGCGACCCCGCTGACGACCTGCGCCGCCGTCGCGACGACACCGATGGTCGCCAGCGCGGCGACCACCTCATCGGTCTCCTCGCCACGTGCCCAGTTGATCCCTTGCTTGGTCAGATCACGCAGATCGCCGATGACGAAGAGATCCGTCACCACGCCTGCCGCCTGCCCAACCGTCTCGTCGCTGGTGCCGGCCAACAGGCCCTCGCCGAGCTTGCTGGCCTGGTAGCTGAGACTGCCTCTGACTGTTTCGATCTCCTGCTGTAACGCTTGGGCGGCGGGGTTGGCCTGGACGTAGGGGTAGTCCATGAAAAAGCCGAGATAGTCGGCGGCCTCGGCATAGCGCTCTTGGTCAACCAGTTGGCGTGTCTCCGGTACGGGATCGATCCGGGTGAGCGCCAGTGCGCTGAGCTGGGCGCGCTGCCAGAGAACGCCAGCGGCGATGATGGCGATGAATAGGAAGGCTAGTTTAGAGATTAGCTTGATCACGGTTCCTTATGCTCCTCAAGAAGAAAATCCCGGTTCCACTGAAGCGATCTTACGGGAGCTGGCTTGCGCAGAGCTATGCGGCTAGTGCGGGCGCCTCTATGAAGATTTCTCGATTTGGTTCGCGCTCAAGCTTCTTGGTGACTTCATATTCGAGGTTCTCATTCGCGACCAATTCGTTTGCTAAGACGAAAAGAGCATCGTGCGCCGCATCGTTGACTTCTTCCATAGTCGATGAGAAGAGCGCGCCAAACTTTGATTTCTTACTCTCCGCCTCCGTGATCAGTCTCCGCTTTATCGGAATTTGAAGCTCAAACGGCATGTAGTTTTGAATGTACTTCTTGTTTCCCTCAACACCAAAGAATTTTTGAAGCTCCGCCTGAACTTCTTCCTCAGTCCAATCCTTTACGTGACCACCATGCAGGATAGCATCGTAGAAGATATTCATCTCCTTTATTGTATTGCATAAGCTGGTGGATTGATGCAGCAAGTATCCTGGAAACCGAATTCCTGAATTATCTTTTAGATAATTTGTCACAGCTTTCATGTCATACTGAAGGGCGTGAGATATACCCCGATCGATGCCGGTCCTTCCAATATGGCTTTCGACGAAATAGCGTATGGAATTCGAGAGGAAAAGTATTTCGTTTTGCCCCTTTAGTATTGTCAAGTCATCTGTGATCTCGGTCTGTATTTTGATCATTTGACTCTCGACGAACGACGCGGGTACGCTAAGCCCGTTATCGACAATCGAGAGCGGGCTCGATAAAGTCTCGATCTTGGCCCCTGTTCCCTTGCTGCCTTCTGCATCCCGCAAGGCTTCAACACCACCCTTGATAAAGGTGAAGGTCAGCCTTGACGCTACTTTTCCTGCGAAAATGCTGGCCTTTATGAGCTTTTTCCCTGCAACAGCAGTTATTTGTCCTGCGTCTTTCATAAGCTGATAGGAGAGTGGCATAATCATAATCTGTCCTCACGAGATCAGTTAAGTTGTCCAATTTTCCTCGCGGCCAAACGCATAGAGCGCCTGTGCAAACCTAGTGCGTTTCGGAAGTCGAGACTGTGATGGTGTTTTCAGATCGGCCAGCTTGGCGCACTTAGCGTGCTTTCCTGTTGTGAACTGGGTTGTATCTTTTCCTGCCGTGCCGAGGCTGCTCCGTCCGACGGGAATGATCGGAGGTAAGGAGATCCAGATGCCGCTCGTGCTTCTAACGGGGATGCTTACTCCCGCAGAATCCGCACGACCAACGACGCATCGGACAACATTTGCCGGGCCTTACGCCGCTCGAAATGTCGGTGCGCAAGCTCGACAGCATCGGAATAGAGTGCTGCCGGGTTGGGCGTGCGAAGCGCCCGAGCGATCGCGGCCTGATCGATCTTGACTAAGGCCCGTCGCGCAGCATTGCGCCGGACATCGATCTGTCTGCGGTCGGCGGACGTTGCGCCTTGCCGGGTGTTGCCTTGCGGATCAGCAGTTGTCATGACGTCACCTCATCGTTCCCACCTGAGAAGCCCGCCATCCCTGGCCCGTCTTTCCAACCTCATCCGTTTCCTCAAGCTGCTCGTGCCGGCTCACCCTTGAGCCGGAATTCGGCGGCGAGGCACCGTAGGAACTGCTCGGGCGCCAACGCCTCCTCAAACAACTGCTGTTGCCGACAGACATTGGCGAAATTGCTGGGCGTCAGCCCCGCGAGCCCATCCAGATGCCGGGCCAGCCCCAGCGGTACCGGGGCCTGCGCATCCCCGAGCGCTTCACCGGCAAAGAGCGCCTAGCGCTGCTCGGGCGTCAGCGCCCGGAACTACAGCTTGAAGTCGAAGCGCTGCTGCATCGATGCCGCTCATGAGGTTGGTCGCGGGGATGAAGATCCCCGGGAAGCGCGCCATCTGCTGCAGCAGCTCGTTGACCTGGGTACGCTCCCAGCTGCGCTGCGCCTGACGCCGGTCGGCGAGGAAGCTGTCGACCTCGTCGAGCGGCAGGACCGTCTGACTCGAGTCCACCTCGCGAAAGATGCGCGTCAGGTTCTGCTCGGTCTCGCCGACATAGGGCGAGAGCAGCTCCGAGACCTGGCGGGCTACCAGCTCCCGATCCAGCGCTTCGGCCAAGACCTCGGCGAAGGCCGTCTTGCCCGTTCCGGAGGGACCGTAGAAGCAGAGATTGCAGCGGCCTGAGCGCTTGCACGCCCGGACGATCACGCTGTGTGAGAATCCGCCGGCTAGATTCAGGAATGCGACGCCGAACACCGCTGCCGAACTGCGCCGCGAAGGGGTCGGTGCCCCTTGCTGCAGTCCGCGAATCTCTCCCCGGGTGTGCTCACCGCCGTGATTCAAGGGTTGATTCAGCAGCGCGCGCTTCAGGTGCTCTATGCCAAGCCCGGTGGCGACCGAAGCAAGGCCGTGCTGCATCCCCCCAGCCCTTGGTGCAGCGCGGCCCGATCGCCCATCTGCTGGCGCTCGAGAATGATGAGTTGGATCCGGTGCGCTTCTACGCCCTGCATCGCATGATCCGAGCGGCGGTGATGGCCGAGACGCCTGCGCGCGCCGCCGGGCACTTCGATCTGGACGAGGCGATCGCCAAGGGCCAATTGGATTTCGGGCAGGGTGAACTGATCGGCCTGGAGATTCGCGTACGCGGCTACCTGGCCGGCGTGGTGGACGCCTGTCCGATGGCAGCGGACCAGCGCGTCGATGACGAGCCCGCCGGATCCGACTTCCGTCTGCGCCACTGGACGCGCGTGCCCTCCAGCGGACTGCTGCTGCGCTGGCTTCTCGCGGTCGGAGACAATTTGGAGGTCGTCAATCCCCCGGATCTGCGCCGCATCTTCGCGGCTCAGACGCTGTAGAGGAACCGACCATCGAAAAATCAAAAGCTTACTGTTGAAAGGGCCTCTAAACCGCGCCCAGAGCGGGATGCGTAACTTTCTGTGGTCGCCTGAAACCCGTGCTCTGCACACGGTTCGCAGGCGCCTTCACCGAATTACCGGAGTGATTTGTGTATGCTTGAGCTGGATCTCGTGAAATGGAGCCAAACCCCAGAGGATCT
>NZ_JAAIJR010000021.1 GCF_010915725.1 Thiorhodococcus mannitoliphagus | reverse complement strand
TGCTGCGCCGTGGTGTGCTGACGCACCAACGCCTCCAACTGGGTACGTTCTTTGTCGGTTAGGGAAACGAGAATCGGGGTACAGCGTGGCATCGTGTCATCAACTCATCGGCGAAACTCAAGACAGATGAGCAGAATGCCATCGATCGCCCAGAAACAGTATTAGGACTTTCACTCTAGACCACTAGGAGCATGTCCGACTTAGGATGAATCGGCTGCGGAATCGGGAGAAGGGTCCCTTTCGCCCCGTTTTTTCGTTACATAGAACCACTATGCGCCTCAAAACCGGAACGAAATGGCCTCGCTCTCCCACTTCCTCGCTTCGATCCCCCCAAGTCGGACAGGCTCCTAGCCCTTGACCTGCTCATAGGCCGCCAGCGCGCGCGCTCTGGATTTGCCGAGATCGACCATGGGCGCTGGATAGCTTTCACCCAGCTTGACCCCGGCTGAGCGCAGCAGGGTTTCCGGCGCCGCCCAGGGCTGATGAAGGTACTTGTCTGGGAGTTCGCGCAGTTCGGGGCACCAGCGCCGCACGTAGCGGCCGTCCGGGTCGAAGCGCTCGCCCTGTCGGACTGGATTGAAGACGCGGAAATAGGGCGCCGCGTCGGCCCCGCAGCCGGCCGTCCATTGCCAACCGAGGGTGTTGCTGGCGAGGTCGGCATCGACCAGGGTGTCCCAGAACCAGCGGGCGCCGTCCTGCCATGGGATCAGGAGATTTTTCGTCAGGAAGGACGCGACGACCATCCTGACGCGGTTGTGCATCCAGCCGCTGTGCCAAAGCTCGCGCATCCCAGCGTCGACCATGGGGATTCCGGTTTGCCCGCGCTGCCAGGCGCGCAGTTGAGCTTCAACCTCGGCACTCGCCCAGGGGAAGTCGGCAAACTGCCGATTCAAGGGTTCGGTCGGTGTTTGCGGGAAGTGATAGAGCAGGTGGTAGCCGAATTCGCGCCAGCCAACTTCGCGGACGAAGGCCTCGACGGGCTTCGCGGTCGGATCTCCGAAACGCTCGATCACCATGCTTAGGATGCGTCTGGGACTGATCTCGCCAAAGTGGAGGTGAGGCGCGAGTCTGGAGGTGCCTGGGATGCCCGGCTGGTCGCGTAGCTCGCTGTAGTCGGCAACCTGCCCGTCGAGGAATTCCTCGGTGCGTTCACGCGCGCTGAACTCGCCGGGATTCCAGGTCGCTTTGAGGCCATCATCCCAAGGGATTCGAGGCAGCAGACCCAGCGCATCTAGGCTGACGCCCCCATCGATCTCTGGTGGTGGAGGCAGTCGGTCGGGGGCGGCGACTGGCCGTGGCTCGGTGAGTGCCTTGACGCAGGCGCGCCAGAAGGCGCTGAAGACCCGGTAGGGCTGGTGCTCGGCAGTGGAGATCTCCCAGGGTTCGAAGAGAAGGGCGGAGCCATGGCTTTCGCACCTGAGCCCGGCGGCGCGCAGCGCCTGCTTGATGCGCGTATCCCGCTCACGGGTGCTGGGGTCGTAAAGCCGGCTCCAATGGACCTGGGTCGCACCCGTCTCGGCGGCGAGCTGCTTGAGCACGTTGAGGCTGTCGCCGCGGGCGATGTGAAGGCGGCTGCCGCGCTCGCGCAATGCGGCATCAAGGGATCTGAGGCTGGCGTGCAGCCACCAGCGGCTGGCGCCTCCGGGCTCCCAGGGCGATTCCTCGTCCGGGGCGTGAATGTAGACGGGGAGCACAGCCGCCCCCGTGGCGAGCGCGGCCTGCAGCGCGGGGTTGTCGTCCAGGCGCAGATCGCGCCTTAGCCAGAGAATGGCGGTCATGCTGGGTCCTTTAACCTTGCGGGGGTCGCTTAGGGTATAGCCAACAGGGAATGTTCGGCCTGAAGCGGTCGATGCCAACGGCTGAAGTCCGCCGCGACTGGCCGTTCGGCGCGGTCCCCGTCGCGCCGGGGCGGTGCTCCCAGGCTTGAGCGCGGTCCCCGCCCAACCGCTTGGCGATCGAGGCGGTCGGCGTTTCATGCTTTGGGGTGGCGTCCCGCCGTGCGTCTTAGCTGGATTTGCGCTGGGCGGTGATTGCAACCCGAGGGGCCTAAGTCTATCCTGTGCTGCAATGCAGCATTGGGGCTTTAGGTGCTGGGCCGCCCAGGTTTGTGTGACTGAAGGAGCGCTGCGCAGTTTAGGCTAGATTTCGGTTAAGGCGCATATCCGCTGACTTGTCTCGAGGTCCGCCTTCCGTGTCACACCTGCGGTCACGGAGCCCTGCGATGCTCCTTGAAGTCAAGCCTGGATCCGGTGCCATCTGGTATGACATTTTCCGGTAATCGCCTAACCTTGTAGCGAGCGCGCTCTGCCGCCGCGACCGGCGGCAGGCTCCTAGAGATGGCCGATGAGTTCGTCGACATGTGTGCTGACGCAGCGGCCCAGTGCCGAGAGTGTATAGCCGCCCTCCAGAAAGGAGACGACGCGCTCATGGCTATGCTTGCGCGCGAGATGATGGATCTCCCGTGTGATCCAGGCGTAGTCCGCCTCACGCAGATTGAAGTGCGCCATGTCGTCTTCGATATGACCGTCGAAACCAGCCGAGATCATGATCAACTGCGGGGCGAAGGCGTCGAGCCGAGGTAGCCATGCTTGCTCGACACTCGCCTTGAAGGCCTGGCCGTCCGTCAGTTTGGGCAGGGGCAGATTGATGACATTCGGCGCATCCGTGTCCGCGCCTGTCCCTGGGTAGAAGGGATGTTGGAAGCTGGAGCAGAAGAGCACGCGCTCATCGCCGATGAAAATCTCTTCGGTGCCGTCGCCGTGATGGACGTCGAAGTCCACGATGGCGATGCGCTCGAGCCCATAATGGTCCAGGGCATAGGCGGCTCCGACGGCGACGTTGTTGAAGATGCAGAAGCCGCTGGCGCGGGCGCGGCCAGCGTGATGTCCCGGCGGACGTACGCAGCAGAAGGCGGCGTGATGCTTGTCACTCATCACCAGGTCGACACCCAAGAGAGCGGCGCCCGCGGAATGCAGCGCGGCCTCCAGCGAATGACAATTCATCGCCGTATCCCCGTCGATCCAGGTCAAGACATCGCTCGCGCGCGGTGCCGCATCAAAAATGCCTTGGATGTAGTCGCGATCATGGACGCGGGCGAGATCCTCGACCTTGGCCTGGGGCGCGTCATAGTGGGTGACGAGCATTTCCATGCCGGATGCGATCATGCGGTCCTGAATGGCATGGAGCCGCTCCGGGCACTCCGGATGGTGGGCGCCCATCTGATGCTCGCGGCAGGACTGGTGAGAGATAAAGGCGAGGTTCATGCTTAGTCCTCAGGGCTCGACCGCGATGGACACCTCAATTTGAGGTGGCTTGCGGCTCTCTAACTTATTGATATGTTGCGGCATTGCGTGCCATTTGCGCACGCTGGACTCACAGATTAACGCCTTTTCACCCTCAGAGGGCAGACTCCATGCGCTTGACCGATATTGATCAACTCTTTACGCCCAGCGCGGTTGCTGTGTTCGGTGCTAGCGACAACGAGGGCTCGATCGGCGGCATGGTGTTCCGCAATGTCTTGGCCGGGGGCTTCAAGGGGCATTGCTATCCGATCAACCCCAAGTACGATCAGGTCGGCGGCCAGCCTTGCTTCAGCTCATTGAATGAGCTCGACAAGCAGATCGATCTGGCGCTCATCGCCACGCCTGCGGAGTGCGTTCCGGCCATCCTCGATCAGTGCGGGAACTTTGGTGTCAAGGCGGCTGTCGTGCATTCCGCCGGTTTCGGCGAGCACGGAGAGCGCGGCAGGGCTCTTCAGGAGAAGATGGTCGAGGCGGCGCGCCGCAACCGCATTCGCGTGCTGGGTCCCAACTGCCTCGGTGTGATGCGTCCGCAGCATGGGCTCAACGCCAGCGTTGGTGAGGATCTGCCGCGTCGCGGCAATGTGGCCTTGGTGTCACAGTCCGGCGCCATCTGCACCGCAATGATCGACTGGTCAGAGCCGCGCCGCGTGGGCTTCTCCGCCGTCGTCTCTCTGGGAGCGGCGGCGGATGTCGACTTTGGCGACATCCTCGACTATCTGGCGCTGGACACCCAGACCCGCTGCATCCTCCTCTATGTCGAGGGTGTGAGGAACGCGCGGCATTTCATGAGCGGCTTGCGGGCCGCCGCGCGGCTCAAGCCCGTCATCATCGTCAAGGCGGGACGTCATCCAGCCGGGACCCGGGCGATCAAGTCGCACACCGGCGGGTTCGTCGGCTCTCCGGACGTGTTTCGCGCGGTGACGGATCGCGCCGGTGTCGTGCAGGTCGCCAATCTCGATCAACTCTTTGCCGCAGCCCAGGTGTTCGGAACACGCAGACGGTTGGCCGGGGATCGGATCGCCATCATCACCAATGGCGGCGGGCCTGGTGTGCTGGCAGCCGACCGGACGGTGGAGCTGGGGCTCAGCCTCGCGCAGCTCAGCGACAGCACGCGCCAGACGCTGGAGCAGGCGCTTCCCGATTATTGGTCTCACGGGAATCCCATCGACATCATCGGCGACGCGCCGGCCGAACGCTATCGTCAGGCATTGGATGCCTGTATTGCGGATCCGGAAGTCGATGGCGTGCTCTGCATCCTCGCCCCGCTGATCTTCGGCGATCCAGTCGCGACCGCGCAGCAGGTCATCGAGGCGAGCAAAGGGAGCCGCAAGCCGGTGCTCGCCTGCTGGATGGGCGGCAATCATGTGGTCGAGGCGCAGTCCCTGCTGTCAGAGCACGACGTTCCTCATTTCGACAGTCCGGAGGCAGCGGTCGAGGCCTTTTCCTTCCTCGCGATCCACCAGCGCAACCAGAAATTGCTCATGCAGTCGCCGGCGCCGCTCTCGCATGAGGACCCGCCAGATGTCGAAGGGGCCAGGCTCATCATCGAGGGCGTCATGGCCGAGGGGCGCAAGGTCTTGGGGACCATCGAGGCCAAGGCCATCCTCTCGGCCTTCCGCATCCCGACCATGCAGGCGGTGCTGGCGCGCACGCCCAATGAGGCCTTGATGGCCGCCGAGGCACTAGGCTTTCCGGTCGTGATGAAGATCAACTCGCCCGACTTGGAGCATAAGTCGGACGTCGATGGGGTCAAGCTCAACATCGACGACGCGCAGTCCGTGCGACGCACCTTCAGCGAGATCGTCGAGCGCGCCCAGCGTTTGCGTCCGGAGGCCCGGCTGGAGGGGATCACCGTGGAGCACATGGTCTCGAGCCGTTCGGCGCGCGAGCTGATGATCGGCGTCTTTCGCGACAAGATCTTCGGTCCCGTGATCGTCTTCGGGGCGGGGGGGACCAAGGTCGAGGTGCTGGGCGACCGCGCCCTCGGTCTCCCGCCGCTCAACGCCTTCATCATCGAGACGATGATCGATCAAACTCGGGTCGCGCGGCTCATGGGGGCCTTCCAGCAGATGCCGCCGATGAATCGGGTGGCGCTTGCCAGGATTCTTCAGCGCGTCTCGGAGATGGTCTGCGAGCTGCCCGAGATCATCGCGATGGACATCAACCCGCTGATCGGCAACGACAAGGAGGTGATCGCCGTCGACGTGCGCATCAATGTCGACTACCGACCTCCGCAGCAGCCGACTTACGGTCACATGGCGATCCATCCCTATCCCGGTCATCTCATCGAGCGGGTGCAGCTCCCAGATGGCAAGGACTTGGTCATCCGGCCGATCCGACCTGAAGACGCGGAAATGGAGCAGGAGTTCGTGCGCGGCCTCTCGGAGCAGACGAAGTATTTTCGTTTCATGCAAGCGATTAGAGAACTCACGCCCGAGATGCTGGTGCGCTTTACCCAGATCGACTACGACCGCGAGATGGCCCTCATCGGCGTGGTCGAGCACGATGGCGGGGAGGTCGAGGTCGGTGTGGCCCGTTACATGTCGCGTCCAGGCGGGGAGGCCTGTGAGTTCGCGATCGTGGTGTCGGACACTTGGCGCAACCTCGGCATTGGCGCGCGGCTGATGCGCTCACTTATGCAGAACGCGCGCTTGCGCGGCTTCCGCCTCATGGAGGGGGAAGTGCTCACGGCGAATACGCGGATGCTCGCCCTGGTGAAATCGCTTGGCTTCCGCATCGAGAGTGACCCGCAAGACATGGCGGTCAAGCTGGTGACCAAGGTGCTCTAGCGACCAAGTCGGACAGGCTCCTGCAGACAACGTCCCGGAACCATTGAGCCGCAAGGTAATACACCTTTACTCTGTGGTTATCTCACTCGCCAAGAATCCATGATCGGGTTATGGTCGTATGCGGTGAAATCAGGCTAGGAGCCTGTCCGGCTTGGGGGGGCGAAGCGAGGAAGTGGGAGAGCGAGGCCATTTCGTTCCGGTTTTGAGGCGCATAGTGGTTCTATGTAACGAAAAAGCGGGGCGAAAGGGACCCTTCTCCCGATTCCGCAGCCGATTCATCCTAAGTCGGACAGGCTCCTAGTATGCGGTATGCCAACTTGCTTGTTTTCTTTCGCGTTTCGGCGCTCAGCACTCAGAGATTGAGATCATGGCAGAGACAACGAATGCAGAGCCAAATTTGCTGAGCCGGCTGCGGTATCGCCTGGCTCGCTTCTGGTCCGACTCGGTCCCAGAGGACCTTGCGGTTTGCGAGTTCGATTGCAGAAAGACCGATTGCTCGCAAGGAGACTGGGATAGGTGCGAGCGCCGACTGGATGCCAAGCAATCGGCGTCGTCTTCCAGCGGCTGAGATGAGACGCGGACAAGCGCCATCACCTCTCTGCTGGGCGCCTTGTCATTCCTGCTCGCGTGGTTGGTAAGCGTCGGGGATGAGTACCGTCGGCAGGCGCTGACTCACATCCTTGAGTGGGTGGTCCAGGGTATAGTGGAGGCCGCGGCTCTCGCGACGTCGTAAGGCTGACTGGATGATGAGATCGGCGACTTCGAGCAGATTGCGCAGCTCAATGAGATCGTTGCTGACGCGAAAGTTGCTGTAGTACTCGATCACCTCTTGGGCGAGCAGGTCTGCGCGGCGCTTTGCGCGGCGAAGGCGTTTGTTGGTCCGCACGATTCCCACGTAGTCCCACATGAAGCGTCTTAGCTCCTCCCAGTTGTGGGTGACGACGACTTCCTCATCCGGCGCGGTGACGCGGCTTTCATCCCAGGTTGGTGCTTCAGGCGGCTGGTCATAGCTGGGCAGTAGCGTCTGGATGTCCTTGGCCGCTGACTCGGAGTAGACCAGGCACTCGAGCAGCGAGTTGCTTGCCATTCGGTTCGCCCCGTGCAATCCCGTATAGGCCGTTTCGCCGCTGGCATAGAGACCGGCGAGGTCGGTACGTGCGTTGCGGTCGACGATGACGCCGCCGCAGGTGTAGTGCGCGGCGGGCACCACGGGGATCGGCTCCTTGGTGATGTCGATGCCGAGTTCTAGGCAGCGTGCGTGAATGGTCGGGAAGTGGTCGATGATGAAATCGGCCGGGCGGTGCGAGATATCGAGATAGACGCAGTCGGTTCCCAGTCGCTTCATTTCATGATCGATGGCGCGCGCGACGATGTCGCGCGGCGCGAGTTCGGCGCGCGCATCGAACCGCGGCATGAAGCGTTCGCCATCGGGCAAGAGCAGCTTGGCGCCCTCGCCACGCAATGCCTCGGTGATCAGGAAGGAGCGTGCCTCCGGGTGATAGAGGCAGGTGGGGTGGAACTGCATGAATTCCATATTGGCGACCCGACAGCCCGCGCGCCAGGCCATGGCGATGCCATCGCCGGTGGAGACGTCGGGGTTGCTGGTGTAGAGATAGACCTTGTTGGCGCCACCGGTCGCGAGGACGACGAAACGCGCCAGAAAGGTCTCTACGCGCCCACTGCCGCGATTCAGGATGTAGGCTCCCAGGCAGCGATGCTCCTTGGCGTCGGGAAGGTGCCTGGAGGTGATGAGGTCGACAGCGATGTGCTGTTCGTAAAGGGTGACGTTCTGGCGTGCGCGGACCTGTTCTTCCAGTGTTGTCGCCACGGCTCTGCCGGTCGCGTCGGCCGCGTGGACGACGCGACGGTGAGTGTGTCCACCTTCTCGGGTAAGATGATAGCCGCCTGCGGAGGTGTACCCCTCATCGCGCGTGAATTGAACGCCTTGATCGAGCAGCCAGCGGATATTACCTGGCCCATGCTCGACCACGAACCTCACCACGTCTGGGTCGCAGAGTCCGGCCCCAGCCTTGAGTGTGTCCTGGACATGGGATTCGATCGAATCCTTCGCATCGAGCACGGCAGAGATTCCACCTTGCGCGTAGAGTGTGCTGCCTTCGATCAGCTCGCGTTTCGAGACAACGCCGACCGAGATGTCGTCGCGCAGTCGCAGCGCTAGGCTAAGTCCGGCAGCTCCGCTGCCGAGGATCAAGACGTCGTGGCGGTAAGCGTTTTCGTGCATGAATCGACTCGTCATCTCAGTGTGCGTGCCATGGGGCGGGCCGTTGCGGTAATAGGTCGACATTCTGTGCATTCGCCCTCACCGTCTCAGGTAACCTCGTCGATTTGGCGATTTGGATCAAGGTTTTGTAAATCAGGTTGGAAAACCGCGTGCTGAAACGATGACGGTCAAGAACTTCCTCACAGGTGGATTGTCCATCCCAACTGAGCGCCGCAAAAGACGCGCGGCGGGTACCACGAATGTCTGAGCGTAGCGCAGATCAGGCACTGGTGGAGCGCGTGCAGGCTGGCGATAAGCGTGCATTCGATCTCCTGGTTCTTAAATACCAGCAAAAGGTAGCCAGCTTGATTTCGCGCTACCTGCGTGATCCGAGCGAAGTGATGGATGTCACCCAGGATGCCTTCTTGAAGGCTTATCGGGCGCTACCAGGATTTCGCGGTGAGAGTGCCTTTTACACCTGGCTCTACCGTATCGCGGTCAACACGGTCAAGAATCACCTGGTTGCACAAGGGCGACGGCCACCTGGCGATGATGTCGAGGCCGAAGTCGCGGAGCAGATGGACATGGGCGGGCGGCTGCGCGAGGACGCCACGCCCGAACGTCACTTGTTGCGTGATGAGATTGCGTTAAACGTGCAGCGTGCGCTAGACGACCTCCCCGATGACTTGCGCACGGCGATCGTGCTGCGTGAACTCGAGGGAATGACCTACGAAGAGATTGCCACGACGATGGAGTGTCCCATTGGCACCGTACGCTCGCGGATCTTCAGGGCGCGCGAGGCGATCGACAAGCGTCTACGTCCGCTCCTCGATGGCTGAGGGGCGATGCAGGGTGAAGAGGCGATCCATTGTGCATAGACGCTCGCAGAGGCCGCTCGAAGCCTTGAGGCTCGAGACCGACTATCCGTTCAACACAGCTCAGGCATGACATGATGACCGACGAGCATAGACAACGACTTTCCGAGCTTCTGGATGGCGAGCTCGGCGCGAGGTCCGCGCTGCGGGTCTTGGATGCAGTCAATGGCGGGGGAGAGCTTCGTGGCGCTTGGGAGCGCTATAGCCTGATCGGGCAAGCCATCCGAGCCGAGGCAATCGCCCCAGAGTACCGCGGTGTGGCGGACGGCGTTTGGGCGCGGCTCGAGCGGGAGCCCATACCCTTGGCAGCGAGCCGCAGCGGCACTCGGCACCGCTCGCGCGGGCGCAAGACCGCCGCCCTCGCGATGGCCGCCTCAGTTGCTTTCCTGGCCTTCTTTGCCGCGCCGACGCTTTTTCGCGACGCTGGCACGATTCCGGATGAAGGGGCGGCGGCCCCTCGGCTTGTCGAGCGCGAATCCGTTCCCATCAGCCGGTTGCAACTGGAGCGGCCAGCTTTGGCGAACAAGCTGGATCTCTAGGCGATTTCCGGAAATGATCTTACCCAAATAGATCCGGATCGGTAGGATGGGCAAAGTCCGCGCTCTGGGCTCGATCCTAGCCTCGACGCCAGACGGACGTGCCCATCTTGCAAGACGCTGAGCTGGGATGATGGGCACGCCCCGCGACCCTCGGCACTCCGAAAGAAGCGCATCGCCAGGGCTTTGCCCATCCTACGGGATCGAAACCGCAGGTATGTTGTTTCCCGGAAATCGCCCTATTTGGTGACACACCAGGCCACGGCGCCGGCGACTGGCGCCAAGGGCATGCTTCCTTATGCGACATTGGTTGGCTATGAGTCGGGTCGCTAGGCGCCAAAGGCCGGCCATTGCGCTGCTCGTCCTGCTCAGCTGGGCCTGTGTCATGGCTTCCGCTCATGCGGTGGAAGCTCAGCCGTCGGATGCAGGAAAGGGGATTGCGAAGCCGGTCGGCGCCGCCGAGTTGTTGGCGCGGATGGCGGAGGCCGTCCGATCGCTTAACTACGAGGGCACGCTCGTCTATCTGCACGAGAACCGACTGGAGGCCATGGATCTTCAGCATCAGATCTCGAATGGAGAGGTCCACGAGCGTCTCATCTCGCTGAGTGGGCCTGTCCGGGCGGTTGTGCGCGCGCAAGAGCGTGTTATGTGCGTCATGCCGGATGGTCATCCCATCTCGGTTGAGCAGAACGGGCAGAGTCGTTTTCTGGAAACCGAGGGGATCGATCCCGATGCGCTGGTCGACCACTACCAGGTGCGGATGCTCGGGGAGGCCCGCATTGCTGGTCGCGACACGGATGTCGTCGGCATTGTGCCGCGCGATGCCCTGCGTTACGGCTATCGGTTCCACATCGATCGAGAAACCGCGCTGCCGTTGAAGTCCGACTTGATCGATCAAGATCAGCAGCCGCTGGAGCAGCTGATGTTCACCTCCGTTGAGATCGGGCCGCCCGACGGGGCGCTGCCGGACGTCAAGGGGCAGCCGATTCGCAGTGCGCCGGCCACCTCTGCGGACGGCGAGTGGCGTTTCCGCGAAGTTCCGCTCGGGTTCGAACTGGTGATGCACGATGAGATGAAGCAGCCGGACGGGTCGATCATTGAGCACTACATGTTCACCGATCGCCTATCGGCTTATTCGGTCTACATCGACCAAGATACAGAGAATGGTCTCGAGGGCGTCGCGAGCATCGGAGCCGTGCATGCCGCCGGCCGTAGCCTGGATGGCTATCAGCTCATTGCCGTCGGCGAGGTTCCCATGCAGACGGTGCAGCAAGCCGTGGCTGGCGCGCGGCGCATGGCTGAGACTGAGGTGGAGGCTGGGTCTCGATGACCAATGACGGCATGCTGGAGGAGTCCGGGGTCGTCACTGACGTCTCTGGTGAGCGCGCGCGCGTGCGCACGGAGCGCAAGCGTGCCTGCGGAAACTGCGCTGTGAATGATGCTTGTGGCACTTCGCTTCTCGAGCATTTTTTCGGTCGACGCCCGGTCGAACTCACAGTCCTGAATCAGGTCGGCGCTCGGGTTGGCGATCGGGTGACCATCGGGATCAGGGAATCGAGCCTGCTGGGCGCCGCGGTCGCGGCCTATTTGGTACCCCTGCTTGCGCTGATGTTAGGGGCCGCGATCGGCCAGTCGCTTGGCGGCGCTTGGGCCGAGAGTGCGAGTTTGCTGGGCGCAGCCCTAGGCTTTGTGCTGGCATTGCTGTGGCTTCGCGGATACAGTGTTCGATTAGCCGGTCGGTCCGGGTATCAGCCGTCGATCCTGCGGCGTCTCGGTCCGACGTCTGCGGTTCTCGCCGCCCCATCGGCGCCTGCCGACGGATCCGCTTGATCTGAGCAACCCTGGAGCATTCATGCGAGCCACACCTAAATTGTCCATTGCTTTGACCGCACTGCTCTGCTGCGCCTTGGCCCCAGGTTTGGCCTCGAGTCGCGAGCTGCCGGATTTCACCGGCCTGGTCTCCGAAAATGGTCCGGCAGTCGTCAACATCAGCACCAAGCAGTCTGGATCTGTCTCACAGCGCTTGCGCGGTTTCTCCGTGCCCGACCTGCCCGAGGACAGTCCGCTGCAGGATTTCTTCCGGCACTTTTTCGACGAGGAAGGGGAAATTCCAGACGACAGCTTCCAATCGCGCTCGCTCGGGTCGGGCTTCTTCGTCTCGCAAGATGGCTTTGTGTTGACGAACTCACACGTTGTGGAAAGCGCTGACGAGATCATCGTACGCACCAGTGACCGGCGCGAGTTCGTGGCCTCCCTGATCGGTATCGACAAACGCAGCGACATCGCGTTGCTCAAAGTCGACGGCGAGCAGCTACCGGCGGCGAAGATCGGCTCATCGAAGGATCTCCAAGTCGGCGAGTGGGTGTTGGCGATTGGGTCGCCGTTTGGATTCGAGTCGTCAGCGACGGCAGGCATTGTCAGCGCCAAGGGGCGCAGCCTACCCTCAGAGAACTACGTGCCCTTTATCCAGACCGATGTCGCCATCAATCCAGGCAACTCAGGTGGGCCGCTGTTCAACTTGAAGGGCGAAGTGGTTGGCGTCAACAGCCAGATCTACAGCCGGACCGGCGGTTTCATGGGGCTGTCCTTCGCAATCCCCATCGATGTTGCCATGGACGTGGTGAGCCAACTCCAGACCAAGGGGCGTGTCAGTCGCGGTTGGCTGGGCGTGCTCATCCAGGATGTCACGCGCGAACTCGCCGAATCCTTCGGCATGGATCAGCCCAAGGGTGCGCTGGTTGCTCAGGTGCTTCCGAAGAGTCCGGCGGAGGCGGCGGATATGCGCCCAGGCGATGTCATCCTGCGCTACAACGGCAGCGAGATCCTCACCTCCAGCTCATTGCCTCCTCTGGTCGGCGAGACTGCTGTCGGTGCGACCGCGAGCATTGAGGTTCTGCGCAACGGCAAGCGGGTACAGCTCGAGATGACCATTGGCGAGCTGCCTGACGAGGAAGCGCTCGCGAGCACCGAGGGGGCGCCCAAGCAGGAAGCGGCAAACCGGTTGGGGCTCGTGGTGCGGGATTTGACGCCGGAACAGCGCAAGCAGCTGGGGGTTGAAAAGGGTGGCGTGCTGATCGGGGCGCTGGATTCCGGCCCGGCGGAGCAGGTGGGCCTGAACGTCGGCGATGTCATTCTCATGTTGGACAATCAACCCGTCTCGAGCACGGCCGATTTCAACCGCATCTTGGAAGGCGTCGAGCCCGGCCGCTCGGTCGCGATTCTCATCCAGCGCGGGGAGAATCGTATGTTCTACGCCATGAAGTTGCCGAAAGAATAAGCGCGTCGCTGTCCCCGCGCCCTTTGGGCGCGGGCCGCTCAAGACCTCTGGATTGGTCTGCCCGCTTCCCATTCGCGAATGCGCCAGACAACATGGCCGACCATGAGCCGGCCGCTAGTTTTGGTGAACTCCCAATCCCCTATCTGCTACCATTCAGGGTTGGCTTTCGTGTGCGGCTCGCGTTTTGGCCTCGCCGGATAGGCGTCTCTAACACGCCATCAGCTCGATCTGCCGTGTTCCGTCGAGAGCGGACGCCGCTCTGTCTCAATCTTTTTTGGCCAGCTCTAGGCACCCAATGACCGACCTCAGTCACATCCGTAATTTCTCGATCATCGCTCATATCGATCACGGAAAGTCGACGATCGCGGACCGATTCATCCAGATCAGCGGTGCCCTCACGGATCGGGAGATGTCCACGCAAGTGCTCGATTCGATGGACTTGGAGCGCGAGCGTGGTATTACCATCAAGGCGCAGAGCGTCACGCTGATCTATGTGGCGCGGAATGGGGAAACCTATCAGCTGAATTTCATCGATACGCCAGGGCACGTGGATTTCTCCTACGAGGTGTCGCGCTCGCTGGCTGCATGCGAGGGTGCGCTGCTCGTCGTGGACGCCGCGCAGGGGGTCGAGGCTCAGAGTGTCGCCAATTGCTATACGGCGATCGAGCAGGGCCTCGAGGTGCTGCCCGTGCTCAACAAGATCGACCTGCCGTCGGCCGAGCCTGAGCGTGTAATCAACGAGATCGAGGAGATCATCGGGCTCGAGGCCACAGACGCGCTCCGGGTCAGCGCCAAGACAGGGGAGGGCATCCCGGATCTGCTCGAGGCGCTGGTCGAAAAAATTCCGCCGCCGACCGGCGATCGCAAGGCGCCGCTGCAGGCGTTGATCATCGATTCCTGGTTTGATCCCTATGTCGGCGTGGTGTCTTTGGTCCGTGTCGTGAATGGTGAGATGCGCAAGCGCGACAAGATTCTCATCATGTCTACGGGGCGGACGCAGCAGGTGACTAACGTGGGTGTTTTTACACCCAAGAAGACTGAGCGTGACTCCCTGGGTGCTGGCGAAGTCGGCTACATGGTCGCCGGTATCAAGGAGATCGATGGTGCGCCAGTGGGTGACACCATCACGCTGCCGGATAAGAAGGCCGACAAACTTCCCGGCTTCAAGGAAATGCGTCCGCGCGTCTTCGCTGGGCTCTATACAGTCGTCTCTGACGACTACGAGGATCTGCGCGAGGCCCTCGGCAAACTGAGGCTCAATGACGCAGCCTTGCACTACGAGCCCGAGGTCTCACAGGCACTTGGCTTCGGTTTCCGCTGCGGCTTTCTTGGCATGTTGCACATGGAGATCATCCAAGAGCGGCTGGAGCGAGAGTACAACCTGGATCTGATCACGACGGCGCCGACGGTCGTCTATGAGGTCTTGCGCACGGACGGCGAGCTGATGAGGATCGACAATCCGGCCGATTTGCCGGACTCGGCCAAGACCAGCGAGGTGCGCGAGCCGATCATCGAGGCCCATATCCTCGTCCCGCAGGACTATTTGGGTGCGGTCATCAACCTCTGTATCGAGAAGCGTGGCGTGCAGAAGCAGATCCAATACCTGGGTGGACAGGTCCAAGCGACCTACGAGTTGCCCATGAGCGAGGTCGTCTTGGATTTCTTCGATCGGCTCAAGTCGTGCAGTCGGGGTTACGCGTCTTTCGAATATGAATTCAAACGCTTTCAGTCGTCTGATCTCGTTAAGCTCGATGTGCTCATCAATGGCGACAAGGTGGATTCGCTTTCATCCATCGTTCACCGCTCTGTTTCTCAGGGGCGCGGTCGCGATGTGACGGAGCGCATGAAGGAGCTGATTCCGCGCCAAATGTTCGAGGTGGCCATTCAGGCCGCGATTGGTTCGAAGATCATTGCCCGCACCACGGTGAAGGCGCTGCGCAAGAATGTGACTGCCAAGTGCTACGGCGGTGACGTCACGCGAAAACGCAAGCTCTTGGAGAAGCAGAAGGAAGGCAAGCGGCGCATGAAACAGGTTGGCAAGGTCGACATTCCGCAGGAGGCCTTCCTTGCCGTGCTTCAGACTGGGAAGGATAATTGACCGCTTGTCAGAGCGCATGCCCGCTATCTGTTGTCCCCGCTCGGCGCTCGGGTCGCACAAGCGTCGCAACGGCGGCTGATCGGCGACTTCTCGGCCCATCCATTAGGAACACTGACCACAGACCATGACTTTCGACTTTCCGGCTTTTCTGGTTTTGGCTTCCGCGGTAACCGGCGGAATTTGGCTGCTTGATGCCATTGCGCTTGCACCGCGCCGTCGTCGGGCAATGGAGGCCGCAGGCGTCGGCGGTGCGAAGACGGGCGAGGTCGATGCGTCCTACAAGGAACCGGTGCTCGTGGAATACGCGCGCTCCTTTTTCCCCGTGATCTTCGCGGTCCTCATCCTGCGCTCTTTCTTGGTGGAGCCCTTTCGCATCCCGTCAAACTCGATGATGCCGACGCTCCTGACTGGGGACTTCATTCTGGTCAACAAGTTTTCCTACGGGCTCAGGCTGCCCGTTCTCAACATGAAGTTCCTTGAGATCGGCGAGCCCAAGCGCGGCGATGTCGTGGTCTTCAGATTTCCGCTCGACCCGAAAACGGACTACATCAAGCGCGTCGTCGGATTGCCTGGGGACGAGGTGGCCTATCGTGACAAGACCATCTACGTCAATGGTGAGCCGATGCCGCAACTCCCCATTGGAGATTACCTGGGGGTTGGTTCGGGCAAGGAAATGACGGGCGCGCGTGAGGCCTTGGAGAGTCTCGACGGTGTCGAGCACTTGATCCTGAAACGCTCGGAGGCGCCCAATCTGCCCTTTGGTTGTCAGGTCTTGGCCTATGGACCCGTGCGGATCCCCGAGGGGCATTTCTTCGTCATGGGCGACAATCGGGACAACAGCAATGACAGCCGCTGCTGGGGATTCGTGCCCGAGGAGAATCTCGTCGGCAAGGCGTTTGCGATCTGGATGCACTGGGACGGGGAGCGTGAGGGTTTCCCGATCGCCTGGTCGCGTCTTTGGGATGGAATCGATTAATTGGAGGCTCTTGGCATGTACAGCATGGCTCGTCGTCACTCGGCCCAGCGCGGCATGGGGATGCTTGGATTTATCGTCATCATTGCGCTCGTGGCCTTCTTCGCGACCATCGTGCTCAAGGTCGGGCCGCTCTACCTGGATTTTTGGACGCTCAGGACGATCATGGAGGAGGTCAAGGCCAATCCTCAGCAGATCGAAGGTGGCGCCCGCGGGATCACCGCGGCCATCGACAAGCGGCTGAATGTCAATAGCGTCTATGGTCGGAAGGGCTCTGACTTCAAGGTCAAGAAGGTCGATGGAGGTCTCTATCGCGTGACCCTGGACTATGAAGATCGAGTACACCTCTTTTTCAACGTAGACGCTGTGGCGGCCTTCAAGCATGAAATCGAGGTCCAGTTGCAGCCGTGATCGCTGACCCTCGGCGTCTTGCGATGGGGCTGGGATATCAGCCCCGAGACTCGGGTCTCTTGGAGCAGGCGCTCACGCACCGTAGCGCAAGCGCGACCAACAACGAACGCTTGGAGTTTCTTGGCGATGCCTTGATCGGCTTCGTGATCGCGGAAGCCTTGTGGGAGCGTTTCCCAGAGGCTGATGAAGGCAGGCTCAGCCGCATGCGCGCTTCCCTGGTCAAGCGGGAGTCGTTAGCGAAATTGGCGCGCGGACTCCAGTTGGGCGACTACCTGAGGCTCGGCGCCGGCGAGCTGCGAACCGGCGGGCATGCGCGAGATTCCATCCTGGCCGATGCGCTCGAGGCTGTGCTGGGTGCCGTCTATCGTGACGTCGGATTCGATTCGGCACGCCGTGTCGTCTTGGATCTCTTCCGCGCTAGGCTTGAGCAAACCGATGCCTCGCGTGCCGGAAAAGATCCCAAGACTCGCCTCCAAGAACTGCTGCAGTCGCGCAAGCGTCCATTGCCGGAGTATGTCGTAGTGTCCATCGACGGTGATCAGCATGACCAGACCTTTATCGTCAGCTGCGTGCTGCAAGACGACGCGCGCAGCAGTCGAGGCGGTGGCACGAGCCGTCGGCGTGCTGAGCAGGCGGCAGCGGAGCTGATGCTGGAGCAAATTCAGGATGTCTAGCGCCGCTTTTAGCCGCTGCGGCTATGTTGCTATCGTCGGGCGCCCGAACGTGGGCAAGTCGACGCTACTTAATCGGATGCTGGGGCAAAAGCTCGCCATCACCTCTCACAAGGCGCAGACGACGCGGCATTCCATTCTTGGTATCAAGACGCTACCGCAGGGGCAGATCCTCTTTGTGGATACGCCTGGGATCCACCAGCGGGGCGGGAGTGCGCTCAATCGTTATCTCAATCGCACGGCGCTGTCGGCGCTTGGCGATACCAATCTCGTCTTGTTTGTGGTCGAGGCCATGAAATGGACCGAGGAGGACGCGCAAGCCCTGGCGGCCATTGCGCAATCAGGGGTCCCGGCCATCGCCGTGGTGAATAAGGTCGACCGCGTTCAGTCGAAGGATGCGCTACTCCCCTTTCTGCAAACCTTGGCCGAGCGTCACGAGTTCCTCGAACTCATCCCGGTGTCCGCGACCAAGGGGGATCAGGTCGATCGGCTCGAGCATCTGGTCGTGCAGGCCTTGCCGGAAGGCGAGCCCGTCTTTCCCGAGGATCAGATCACGGATCGCTCGCAGCGTTTCTTCGCCGCCGAGCTGGTTCGCGAACAGTTGATGCAAAGATACGGGCAGGAGCTGCCCTATCGGACGACCGTCGAGATCGAGCGGTTCGAGGAACTCGATGGTCGGTACAAGATTCACGCCCTGGTTTGGGTGGAGCGGGCGAGTCAGAAGGGCATCATCATCGGCAAGGGTGGGGAGGCGCTCAAGGCGGTGGCGACCCAGGCACGTATGGAGATGCAGAAACTCTTCGACTGTTCCGTCCATCTCGAAGTCTGGGTCAAGGTCAAGAAGAGCTGGTCCAGCGACGAGGCCGCCCTTTCGAGCCTCGGATATACGGATGAGCGCTGATGCGCAAACCCCAATCATCCTCTGACAGTGGCCCGTTCGGAAGCGCTATTCCTCGCCTTCGTCCTGCATCGGCGGGACTATAGCGATACCAGTCTGCTCCTTGAGGTGTTCGCTGTCGGAGAGGGCCGTTTTCCCGCCATTGCCAAGGGCGCCCGACGCAAGAAGAGCACGGCGAGCGCCCTCTTGCAGCCCTTTCAGCCGCTTTGGCTCGGGGCGACTGGACGCGGCGAGGTGCGAACCTTGACCCGCGTCGAAGGCGCTGGCGCTGCGATTGCCCTGCGGGCGCGAGCCCTGATCGGGGGGTTCTACCTGAACGAGCTGCTGATGCGGCTCCTGGGCCGAAATGATCCGCACGATGCCCTCTTCGCCTTCTATCAGGTCGCGCTGACCGCGCTGGCCGAGGGCCAGGACCTCGATACAGTCCTCAGGCAGTTCGAGCTGCGCTTGCTCGACGAGATCGGCTATGGCATGACGCTTGATCGGGCCGCGTCCGATGGCATTCCAGTGCGCTCAGATCTGTCCTATGTTTACGACCAGGAGCTGGGCGTGCGGCTTTCCGGGCTTTCCGAGCCGGGTCTGGTGCTATCGGGAGCAACGCTCTTGGCGCTGGCCGCTGGCGAGCCATTGGAAGCTGAGCAGCGGCGCGAGGCGCGCTCGCTCTTGCGTATCGCCCTCGCGCCGCATCTCGGGGGCAAGCCGCTGCAGAGCCGCGAACTCTATCGGCGGTGGTTCGGCGCGGATGGCTAGCGGCTGCGGTGCGTCCAGCGCTTGGGCGACGCAGTGTCTAGCCAAGCCCAGCGCGACCGTCGCTGAGTGAGCGCTTTCATGAGTGAGCGCCTTCATGAGTGAGCGCCTTCATGAGTGAGCGCCTTCATTCTTACGGCGCATCGAAATCCTTTGCGCGCTTGGCGCTCTGCAGGATTCATCTGCTTTTCTCAGGCATGCGTTCTTTTTCGAGGAATCCACGATGCAAAGAGATCCAAGGGATCAAGGCGAGATTCTACTTGGGGTCAATATCGATCATGTCGCGACCTTACGGCAGGCGCGCGGCACCCGTTATCCGGAGCCGATCCAAGCGGCGCTGGTCGCCGAGCATGCCGGAGCGGATGCCATTACGCTGCATCTACGTGAGGATCGCCGGCATATTCAGGATCGCGACGTCCGCATGTTGCGCGACATGCTGCAGACGCGCATGAATCTCGAAATGGCGGCGACGCCGGAAATGGGTGCCATCGCTTGCGAGCTTAAGCCCGCCGATTGCTGCCTGGTGCCCGAGCGGCGCGAGGAGCTGACGACCGAGGGTGGGCTCGATGTTGCCAGCCGACGCGATGAACTCAAGGACTTCTGTGCGCGACTGGCCGACGCCGGCGTGCGCGTCTCGCTCTTCATCGACGCGGAGCCCGCGCAGTTGGAGGCTGCCAAGGCCGTGGGTGCCCCGGTCGTGGAGATCCACACCGGCCACTATGCCGATGCGACATCCCCTGCCGAGCGGGACGCAGCCTTGGAGCGCATCCGTCAGGCCGTCGCTTTCGGGCTGGACCTCGGGCTCCAGGTAAACGCCGGACACGGCCTGGATTATCACAATGTCAAGGCGATCGCTGCCATTCCAGGTGTGCGCGAGCTCAACATTGGGCACTCCATCATTGCCCGGGCCGTTTTCTCCGGTTTGGACCAGGCGGTGCGTGACATCAAGCGCATCATGAATACGGCGCGCTGATCGCCTCTGGGGCCGTTTGGGTCAAGCGGTCCTGGATTTCCCGGATCTCTCGCGGCTAAACTGCGCGGCTTTCTCGACCCGCTACCGCTTAGGGCCCGCTGCTATGTCTGCCGATACCCTGATTCTCATTCTCGCCATCGATCGCGGCGTGGGTCCGGATGTGCTGACGCAGCACAGGACCAAGGCCGCAGTCCCCTTTGGCGGTAAGTATCGAAGCATCGACTTCACCCTGGCCAATTGTCTGCACTCTGGCTTGCGGCAAGTGCTGGTGCTGACCCAGTACAAGAGCCATTCGCTACAGAAGCACCTGCGTGATGGCTGGTCCATCTTCAATCCAGAGTTGGGTGAATTCATCACCTCACTGCCGCCTCAGATGCGCGAAAGCCAGGAATGGTATGCCGGACCCTTCGACGCCCTGCGGCAGAATCGCTATCTCATCGAGCGCAATCGCGCCAAGCAGATCCTGGTGCTGGACGGCGGCGCCGTCTATCGTATGGACTACGCCGAGCTGGTTCGAGCCCATAAGGAGGCGCAAGCCAAGGTCACGGTCGCGATTAGGCCGACATCCGCGCCTTACAGCGGGACGCAGGCAGGCGTCGAGCTTGATGAAGACGGCTACATCCGGGCGCTCTCTCCGGCGGTTCCCGTCGCGGAGGATGAGGACGGGGAGCGGCTACAAACCATGGGCGTCTACCTCTTCGATAAGGCCTTCCTGCTGGCTGAGTTCGATCGCCTTGATCGCGGGGAGCGCCAAGACAGCGACCTGGCCCTGGACGTGGTCGCGCCGCTGACGCAGGAGCAGCGGATTCTTGCCTATCGCTTCGGGCAGGCGCGCGGACGTGTCACACCTGACCGCTACTGGTGCGACCTGGCAACCATCGACGCCTATTATCGCGCGAACATGGAGCTGCTCTACGCCGAGCCGCCGATCGACCTCTATCAAGCCGACTGGAACATTCACACCTACCAGGGGCAATACCCCCCGGCGCGGACTGTGCCGGGGCCAATGAGTGGGAACGAGGGCGTTTTCGTCAACTCCATGCTGGCGGCGGGGACCGTGATCAGCGGGGGAGGGGTAAACCACTCCATTCTCTTCCCCTGTGTTCGCGTGAAGGATGGCGCCATCGTCGAGGAGTCCATTCTCTTCGATGGGGTCGAGGTCGGCGAAGGGGCGCACCTGCGCAACTGCATCGTCGAGAAGGATGTGGTGATCCCGCCCAATGAACAGATCGGTCATGATCTCAAGCTGGACCGCGAGCGCTTCACCGTCTCAGAGCAGGGTATCGTTGTCGTGTCGCGGGGGATCTGGGGGTAGTTATGGAGCCGGAGGCCGCACGCGGTGTCTTTCAGACGCTGTTCGGCGCCTACGGTCCTCAGCACTGGTGGCCTGCCGACAGTCCCTTCGAGGTCATGGTCGGCGCGGTGCTGACGCAGAATACGGCCTGGACCAACGTAGAGCGCGCCTTGCAGCGGCTGCGCGATCTCGATGCCCTCGCGCCTGAGGCAATCCTTGCGCTCCCCATGGAAGGGCTTGCCGAGGCCTTGCGGCCCGCCGGCTATTTCAACGTGAAGGCCCGCCGTCTGAGTGCTTTCTGCCAGCACTATGTTGCGTCGGGCGGCTTCGAGGCCCTGAGTGCGCTCGAAACCGCTGCGCTAAGGCGCTCCTTGCTGGATGTGAACGGCGTCGGGCCGGAGACCGCCGATGACATGCTGCTTTACGCCTTCGAACGGCCCGTGTTCGTCGTCGATGCCTACACGCGGCGCATCTTCAGCCGCTTGGGGCTCTTGGACGGCGATGAGGTTTATGAAGCGATCCGCAAGCATTTCGAATCCGCGCTTGGCCCTGACGTGCCTCTGTTCAACGAATACCATGCGCTCGTCGTGCGGCACGGCAAGGAGGTCTGCAAGACCCGGCCGAACTGCGCCGAATGCGTCCTGCGATCGCGTTGCCCAGCCGCCTGAGCGCGGCACCATGCGCGGTACTCGCAGGCAATTGAAGAGGATTTGATGCCCCATGCCGAAAGTCGACAATGAAGCCTTCTACCTCAGCTCGTTGCAGACACATGGCGAGACCGCCGAGGGTGTCCACTGGGCCTCGACGGAGACGCAGGAAGTCCGCTTTCGCGTGCTCTGCTCCATGCTGCCGGACAACTTCAGTGAGCTGAGCGTCGTCGACGCCGGTTGCGGTTTCGGCGATCTCTATTGCTACATGGATCGGCAAGGCTACAGACCGAAGCACTATCTGGGGCTCGATGTCATGCAGCCCATGGTCGAGGTCGCGCGCCAGCGGACGGATCAGGAGATTCGTGTCTGCAATATCTTGGAAGAGCACCTGCCCGAGGCAGACGTCTATCTTTGCAGCGGCGCCATGAACACCCTGACGCGCGAGGAGACTCGGCGCTTCATCGAGAAGTGTTTGGAGGCCAGTCGCTTGGGCTTCGTCTTCAATCTGCTCAAGGGTTGGAATACTTCGCCCATCTATAATCTCTATCTGCCGCGCGAGATCCGTCGTTTAGGCCAGGAACTGGAGGTCGACTACCAGATCCACGAGGGCTATCTCGCCGGTGATTTTACCGCCGCATTCTGGAAGACGATGGCTGAGGCCTAGCCCCTCGCTCGCTTTCAGCTGCGGCCGCGCCGACTGACCCGGCAGCCGAAGCTGCCGTTTGTTTGCCAAGGAGCTTCCATGCTAGATCCACGTTTGCTGAGAACCGATCTCGATCTGGTCGCCGCGCGGCTTGCGCGTCGCGGCCTGACCCTGGACAAGGATCGCTTCGAGGCCCTGGAGGCCGAGCGCAAGGCGCTGCAGGTCCAGGTTCAGGACCTGCAGCAGGAGCGCAATACCCGATCCAAGGCGATCGGTAAGGCCAAGGCGGCAGGGGAGGATATTCAGCCCTTGCTGACGGCCGTTTCCGACCTTGGAGATCGCCTCAAGGCGGCAGACGCGCGCCTTGGTGAGATCCAGCAGGAGGTCACCGACATCAGCCTCGGGCTGCCGAATCTGCCTGATGAGAGCGTACCGGACGGCCAGGACGAGTCCCACAATCGCGAGGAGCGCCGTTGGGGTGAGCCGCCCAGCTTCGACTTCGAGCCCAAGGACCATGTGGACCTCGGCGCCATGAACGGCTGGATGGATTTCGATCTGGCCGCCAAGGTGACGGGCGCGCGTTTCGTGGTGCTCTCTGGCCCCATGGCGCGTTTGCATCGGGCCTTGATTCAGCTGATGCTCGATGTGCATACCTCGGAGCATGGTTACACCGAGGCCTATGTCCCCTATCTGGTGAATGCCGATAGCCTGCGCGGGACCGGCCAGCTGCCGAAATTCGAGGCGGATCTCTTCAAGGTTCCCGGCGAGCGGGATTTCTATCTCATCCCGACGGCGGAAGTGCCCGTCACGAATCTGGCGCGCGATGTCATCATCGAGGCGGACGCCATGCCGCTAAAGTGGGTGGCCCATACGCCTTGCTTCCGCAGCGAGGCCGGCTCTCACGGCAAGGACACGCGTGGCATGATCCGCCAGCACCAGTTCGAGAAGGTCGAGCTGGTCCAGGTCGTGCGGCCGGATGAATCCTTGCAGGCCCTGGAGGCCCTTACTGGGCATGCCGAGGCGATTTTGCAGCGGCTCGGGCTGGCCTACCGCGTCGTCACCCTTTGCACCGGCGACCTCGGCTTCTCCGCGCGCAAGACCTATGACCTGGAGGTCTGGCTCCCCGGCCAGCAGACCTATCGCGAGATCTCCTCGTGCAGCAACTTCGGCGACTTCCAGGCCAGGCGTCTGCAAGCCCGGTGGCGCAATCCGGAGAGCGGGAAGCCCGAGCTGGCCCACACGCTGAACGGCTCAGGGCTTGCCGTCGGCCGCGCCCTGGTTGCCGTGCTGGAAAACTACCAGCAAGCCGATGGCAGCGTGGTGATTCCGGAGGCGCTGCGCCCCTACATGGGTGGTCTGGAGCGGCTGAGCGCCTAGCCCCGACCTGTCGAAACGCAGTGCGGAGTCATGGGCTTCTGGACTTGACCTCAGAGGGTTCTGCGCTTCTGGCGCGTGCTGCAGTGTGGGCAGACCTCGGCGGCCTCTGGCAGCAGTCGCTCGCAAAAGGGATTGACGCAGGGGCGAACGTCCTCGCTCGCGATGCTGGAGCGCATCTCCGCAGAGATCGGCGTCGATGGCGTCTTGAGCCAGGCGCTTTGACTGCGCGAGCGCTCCGGCGGGGTGGGGGGTGTCTGCGGTGGTGGTGGGCGCGTGGCCCATTGCAGCGGGCCTGCCTGCAGCAACCCTAGGATCTCGCGCGTTCGAATGGCACCCTCGACTGCAGCGCGAATAGTCTGCCCAGCGACGACCAAGAGTAGGCCTGAGGCGCAGCTCGCCGCGCCGATCACCAGGGTCTCGACATCCTTTCGCAGCCAGACGGCGAGCAGGCTCCCCGCGACGCCAAGCAGGGCGAGTAGCCATCCGATGCCGGCGAGCAAGCGACCACCGAGCCAAGCGGTGCGATAGCCTTTGTGCGACCACAAAAGCGCCTGTCTTTCCGAGCCCTCATCCATCGTCTACCTCAATCTCCGGCCGGCGCGGATTATGCCGCCGGCACCTGCGTCCCTCAAGCGACGCCCACCAGCCTTGACGCACGGTCTCCTGAGCCCAGCGCCCTCACCACCTATCGGTTTTATGTAGCCAGGGCTTCCAGCCCTGGCAAACCAGGCCAGGATGGCCTGGCTACGCAGGCTTGGAGCGGCTGTTCCGGTTGATTTCGGGAAACCGATAGGTATTGAGGCCCAGCGCCAGCAAGACTTGCGGGGAAGGCGAAAAAGGTCTTTCGCAAGAAAGTTTCTCGCAGAAAGCTAGGAGCCTGTCCGACTTGGGGGGATCGAAGCGAGGAAGTGGGAGAGCGAGGCCATTTCGTTCCGGTTTTGAGGCGCATAGTGGGCACTGGGATGTCTGCGCGCAGTCGCACCAGAGGCATTTCCATTTTGTGTCGCCGAACAGATTTATCCGATAGACTCTCAGCAATCAGCAAAGCTCGCTATCCTGCGCCAACTCCGGCAATCTTTGATTTCGCCGAGGTTGAATCGAATTCAAAAACATCACATACCGCGCTGAGCGCGGTTCAGACAAGGTGTCAGACGCCATGGCCATCGAAATCCCGCTGCCGCTGACCGTGGTGTTCGCCATCCTGGTCCTCTTGGTCGGCCGTTGGCTGATCGGGCGCATCGACTTCTTGGCGCGTTACAGCATCCCAGATCCGGTGGTCGGCGGACTGATCGTCGCCCTGGGGCTAACGCTGGTGCGGGTCGGTACCGGTGCTGAATTGTCCTTCGACATGGGGCTGCAAGCGCCGCTGTTGTTGATCTTCTTCTCCACCGTCGGGCTCGGTGCCGATGTGCGTACCCTGGGCCAGGGCGGGCGCAAGCTGCTGTTGCTGCTAGGTGTGGTGGTGGTGGTGGCGCTGGTGCTGCAAAACGTCGTCGGCGTGGCCATCGCGATCGGACTGGATCTGCATCCGTTGATGGGCATCCTCGGCGGCTCGGCGACGTTGGCCGGCGGGCACGGCACCGGCGCCGCCTATGGGCAGGTGTTCGGCGAGGTGAACGGTCTGCAGGGCGCCGTCGAGGTGGCCATGGCCTGCGCCACCTTCGGGCTGATCTTGGGCGGTGTCCTCGGCGGACCCGTGGCGCAATGGCTGATTCGCCGGCACCGGCTGCAGCCGTTAGCTCAGGCGTCGGCCCAACTCGGCCCCGGCGAGGTGCCGCGGGACGAACGCCGCGCCTTGAGCCCGGAATCCCTGATCGAGACCATCCTGATCCTGATGTTCTGTATGGGTGTCGGGACCCTGCTGGCCGAACATCTGGCCATCCCCGGCATCACCTTGCCGACCTTCGTCTGGTGTCTGCTGGTGGGAATCATCCTGCGTAACGCCCTGGGTCTGAGCGGGCTGTATCGCATCGACGGCCCGACCATCGAACTCATGGGCACCGTCAGCCTGTCACTGTTTCTGGCCATGGCGCTGATGTCGCTGCGCCTGTGGGAACTGGTCAATCTGGCCCTGCCGATCCTGATCATCTTGGTCGCCCAGGCCTTGCTCGCGGTGCTGCTGGTGGTGTTTCTGACCTTCCAGGTCATGGGCCGAAACTATGACGCTGCCGTGATTGCGGCCGGCCAGTGCGGTTTTCAGCTTGGTGCAACGCCCACGGCGATCGCCAACATGCAGGCCGTGACCAGTCGTCACGGGGTGTCGCCGATGGCCTTCCTGCTGGTGCCCATCATTGGCGCCTTCCTCATCGACATCTGCAACGCCCTGGTCATTCAGGGCTTCTTGGCGCTGCCCTGGTTCGGGTTTTGAACATGATGACATCAGCACAGATCGCAGTCAGGATCGCCGCCCGTATCGCTTTGGCGCGCATCACGCTGGCTCTCATCGTTGTCATGTTCGTACTGCTCATCGCCGGTTGCGTAGAGGGTCCGGACGAGTCCAGCGTCACCCAGGTGGTCGAGGAGCGCCTGACCCAGGCTCTGGGGGCTGACACCTTGGATCTCACCAGCCTGCGGCGTCTCGGTAGCGGTCCGCTGGATCCTGGCGCGGACGGACTCAAACGCCGCATCGTCTATTACAACGCCGTGTTGACCTTTGCCCGCGACTTGGATTTCTCGTCCTGGGACACCCTCAATGTTGCCGCTTTCAGCAACCTGCTTGGTGCCACCGAGCGCGGCATCGACGGCCTCGAACAGGATGGCAACAGCGCCGGTGACCAGGTCTATGTCCGCGGCAGTGTCAGCTTCGAGCGCGGTGCCGATGGCTGGGTGCCCGTGGATGTCTTTCATCCGGGGGTTGGTACAGCGACGGCGGGGCCGGCTGGCGCCGAGGAATCACGTCGAATCATCGAGCAAATCAATGCGCTGCTGGCCAAGGCCGGCGACCAATCGCGGGAGCGTGAGCGGATCATCACCGAGGTGTTGGACAGCGCCTACGAAGACATCACGCTGCGGCTCGATCGGCTGGAACGGGCGCTGATCATCGCCGGCGGTTCGCCGGACGGCGAATATGCCCGCGTAGCACAGCTCTTAGCCGATGAACTCATTGCCGAGGGAACGCCGTCGAACGCCGTGCAGAGTCGCGGCAGCCTGGAAAACCTGGAGCTGCTGCGTACCGGCAAGGTCGACATCGCCTTGGTGCAGAACAACGTCGCGGCGCAAGCCCTGATTGGTACAGAATCCTTCGCCGGCCTTGGCCCGCACTACGATCTGCAAGCCCTGGCCAGCCTCTTCCCTGAGCCGCTACACCTCATCGTCGCCGCCGACTCAGGGATTGCCAGCGTGCAGGACCTGGCCGGAAAACGGGTCGACATCGGTCATCCAGGCTCCGGCTCTTACCTCAATGCCGTCGCGCTGCTCGCCGCTGCCGGCATCGACCTGGCCGACCTCGGCGCTGTCCACGAGACCGGTCTGGCCGCTGGCTTGCAATTGCTCCATGACGGCGAGGCGGATGCCGTCATCGCCACCATCGGCGCCCCGGCCCGCGCCCTGCAGCGAGCAGCCGCCGAGGGCCGTGTTCGGCTGTTGTCGTTGAGCGAGGATCTGCGCGACCTGCTGACCCGAGAAGGCGCGGGCTATATCCCCATCGTGCTGCCCGCGTCCACCTATCCGGGCCAACAGGAGGCGGTCGCCACGGTCGCCGTGACCGCCCTGCTCGCGACCGGCGAAGCACTGCCGAAGGCAGATGTGGATCGCGTGCTCACGGCCCTGTTCGACCGCATCGACTTCGTCCGCGCCGGCAGCGCCGCAGGTTCGCTGATTACAGAGAACACCGCCGAGATTGGATTGACCATCCCGCTGCATCCGGCGGCCGTCGAGTATTACGGGCGATTCTTGCCGTCGTCATCACAGGAAACGGCCCGTCCGGCTGCCGATAGGCAGGAATTAAGGTAGCAACAGGCCGCCAGAGCTTCATCCGCCGACGGAGCATTCGCCAGACCTACTAGGAGCCTGTCCGACTTAGGATGAATCGGCTGCGGAATCGGGAGAAGGGTCACTTTCGCCCCGCTTTTTCGTTACATAGAACCACTATGCGCCTCAAAACCGGAACGAAATGGCCTCGCTCTCCCACTTCCTCGCTTCGATCCCCCCAAGTCGGACAGGCTCCTAGGCCGCCGATGATCGGAACCCCGCTGACCATCCAGTGCGCAGCGCAGTGGTCACAGGCCCAGCGCAGGGGTCAGTTCCGGGGTTGACGCCCGGAGAACTGCCCGAAATCACCAATGGCCGAACTGACCAACGGCCTCAACGAATAAAGTTATTCGTTAGGCGCCCTTCTCTTATTCGATTTCTTCGACGGACTTCCGGAGTTGAGCAAAGTGTCCCCCGGAAACCGAACCCTCAATCTTCGCTTTTTGTCGATACCCCAGGCAACCAGGCGTGCTTTCGGGGCAAATTTCCGGCCTCGATCATCCCTTCGCCCAAGTCGGCCAACGAATGCGTCGTCAGGCCAGCTATTACCGCTCAGAAAACAAAGAAACCATTGATTTCGAACTATATTGATCTTAAGGGTCTACGAAAGCATAATTTCCAAGTGACTGATAATAAGAGTATTTTGAAGTTAGCGGGGACCGCTGTAGTCAGGCCATCTTGGCCTGACAAAATCAGGGCTGGAAGCCTTGACTACGCAGGGATGGCCAGCAGCTGGACCGAACGATGATCAAGGTCAAATTTCCCAACCGAGTCTCTTACGCGGAAGCGTCGCAGAAATTCTGCATTAAGAGATCACGGCTGGCGGGATTTGTCAGATCCTGCTGACAGATGCTGTCACTGACAACGCCAACCAATGCCGCTTAGGGGATTCTAAGAGTCCGTCCAAACAGTGTTCTTAAACTAAATCATATGTTTGCGGTTGTGCTTGCCGCATGAGGCAAAAACCTGGTTTCCGTCGGCGCCATGTTCAGAAATGCTATGTAATTCAATCAGACCCTCTGAAACAGACTCAAGAAGACGGTCACAGGTTGCTTTGCTCCTTCGCTAGAGATTTCTAAATCGGCATCAATTTTGCAGCTAGCATCCTAAATAACCTGGTGCGTTTTTGACCCGTGTTCGGGTCGGGGTAAGACTCAGGATACCCCAAGGCCACGCTACTTGTGTCGATGAAAGATAAAACATGGGTTTCCCTCAGGGGTTGCCAGGAGCAGCGAGAGATGGTCCGAATCAAAGAGAGTATTGACAAGAAGGCTTGCCAGGCCAATACGTCTGGTTGCCGCATTTCTAGATCAGCACTTGGTGTGCTCACGCTTGCGTTGCTCTTGAGCACAAAGGGAACACTGGCTACACCTACGCCGCTGGGCGATTATGTTGTCGATTCGGATTATAAGGTAGGGACGGTTGACATCACTTTCCCTAGCGCGATTTCCGATCTTTTTCCGGCTGAATACGATTTGGTTCAGTTTTCTCTTGGAAACAACACTGTCATCCTCAGCGAGACAGTTTATGCGGGCGCTTTCGGAGGCTCGGCCAAAGCCGTTGGAGATGATCCCTTTGATCCCTCAACGCTTTATCGCAATGAAGACGATGTTATCTTCTACTGTGTTGACCTCTTCGAAAATCTAAACAAGGGCACAAGTACATACGACGTACTTAACGTTAGCCAGGATACCGTGGTAACACAAAAGGTAATAATAAATAACAAGGAGATAACGGTCCAGCGTGATTTTGGCAACGTTCTGGATTTCCTTGGAGCCCTCAATTGGGTTCTTGAAACCAAAGCCTACGGATTGAAATATGGCGATCAGAACTGGCTCAACCCCACGGATGGATGGATGAGTGGCGCAATCCAGGTCGGAATCTGGGAGAGTCTATACGATACGGGAGGGGAGATTGACAACGGTGATTTCCGGGTGTCCGGCACGGGTACTGGTAATAAGAACTTAAGCACAAAAGGTTCCGCGCTGCTCAAGGAAACATTCGACAGAATGGCTGAATCTGAGAATGTTTCGCTGAACAGCAATAAAGTCCTTTGGTTTCATCAAGCAGGCGGCCAGGATCTCTTGGGAGACCCCGTCCCGGTACCAGCACCCGGAACGCTTGTGTTGCTCCTGAGCGGTCTCTTTCTGCTCCAGCGCAATCGCATCAAGGTTCTATGATATTGGATGGTCTAAGAAGCTGTCTGGAAACTCGTAGGGGCGAATTCATTCGCCCTCGATACCTGCGCGATTGGGCGACTGAAGTCGCCCCTTGTACACCCGTCCATTCAGGCCTCGACGATGGTTTCCAGACAGCCTCTAAAGCCACGAAAAAATTCAGTGAATCAAATCTAGTGAATCAAATCTATTGGGCTCGTCGAATCGCCCTTCGATCAGGCGCTGGCGCTCGGACTGTTTCGGGATTGAGGCCACCATTTAGCTGACATCGATAAGAATCCGGCGCCGCTTCAAGACTCTTACCAATCCACCTCCCGCATCGGTCTCACCCGCGCTAGCGGAAGCGGTCGCCCTTCGGCCTTGAAGTGACGGATTACATCCTGCACAACCTCGCACAGCTGGCCATAGAGGACGATAGGATCGTCACCATGAATCCTAGTCATGAGATCAGGGCACTTTCCGATGTAGACCTGATCCTCCTCACACCAGTCGATCCACTTGTGGTAGCTGTCGAAGTCTTTCATGAGGGAGCGCCCTCGCAGTCAGATGTGACCTGCGAATCAAGGCGATTTCCGGAAACGAGCTTACCCAAATAGATCCGGATCGGTAGGATGGGCAAAGTCCGCGCTCTGGGCTCGAGCCCAAGCTCGACGCCAGACGGACGTGCCCATCTTGCAAGACGCTGAGCTGGGATGATGGGCACGCCCCGCGACCCTGGGCACTCCGAAAGAATCGCATCGCCAGGGCCTTTGCCCATCTACGGGATCGGGACTGCGGGTCTGTTGTTTGCCGGACATCGCCCAAAAGCATTCATCGTGTACGAGAAGCTAGCAAAACGAGGGCTTTCAACGTCCGCCTCCCTCCCTACAAAACCCCTTGGCGCTTCCCTCGCACCCTCCCATACAGATCCTCCATCACCTCCACAAACGAATGATCCCGCTCCCAAAACCCCGGGAAATCCCCCGCCTTCCGCACCAGAATCCCCGAAACGACCGGTGGGGTGGCTGGCTCGATCTCGGTCGGTAGTCGCTTTCCGCCAGTCCAGAAATCCCGATAGTTCGGTGCGGACTCGGCACCCTTTGGTCGGGTGAAGAAGGACTCTGCCGGCTCCGCTGCCTCCACTCGTTCGTCCATCATCGACACCAGCGCCTTCCCCAGTGGCGTCTCGCTCAGTGCCTTGTGCAATCGGTCCCGCGACAGGCCTCTCAGCTCGAACAGCAGGAAGGGATCGCTATCCAGCTGTCCCGCCAGTCGATAATAGACCCCGGCGATGTGCTTGCAGGGGTTGGCGTAATCGGGGCAGGAGCAGTCGGTGAGGGCGAAGTCCTTGCGGCTCTGCGGCAGCAGGTTCAGCTGCATGCCGGCGAAGACCTGGTCGATGCGCTCGGGCATCTCGCCCAAGAGCAGTTGCGAGACCAGTGCGGCGTTGCTGCCGAGTGTGGCGATGGCCTTGTCCCAGTCCTTGTCCGGGATGGGGGCAAGGCGGATCTGGGTCTTGTATCGCGGCTCTTTGTAGACGCCGAAATAGGCGTTGACATTGCCCCGCACCGTGGCGCTCACCAGCGCCTTCTCGATGCCGAAGCTCAGGATGCGGTTGTCGCCGCTGTAGCTGCGTCCGCGCTGCAGACGCCCGCGGTCCATGCAGCCTTCGAGCGCGGCGATGAAGCGCTGTCCCCACCAGGTCTTGCTCTGTTGTGCCATCTGTTCAGTCCACCACCGCGTCGCGATTGAGCCGGATGAGCGCCTTGAAGCGTTCGTTGTCGAGCTGGGCGAGCCAGGATTCGTCGTTGCCGACGATGGCGCCGGCGAGCGCCTGTTTGGCGCGAATCATCTCGTCGATGCGCTCTTCGAGTGTGCCCAGGGTGACCATCTTATGCACGAAGACGGTCTTCTCCTGGCCGATACGGAAGGCGCGGTCGCTGGCCTGGTCTTCCACCGCCGGGTTCCACCAGCGATCGAAGTGGAAGACGTGGTTGGCCTTGGTCAGGGTGATGCCGACGCCGCCGGCCTTGAGTGAGAGCACGAAGACCGAGGGCTCGGTCGCCGGATCCTGGAAGTCGGCGATCATCTCTTCGCGGCGTTTGCGCGAGGTGCCGCCGTGCAGATAGAAGCTGTTGAAGCGCCATTCCTGGCGCAGCAGCCGTTCGAGCGCGGCGCCGACCTCGGTGAACTGGCTGAAGATGAGCACGCTGTCGCCCTCGGCCATGACCTCTTCGAGCATCTCCTGGAGCCGTTGCAGCTTGTGCGAGCGCTCGGGGCTGAAGGGGCTGCCGTCCTGGAGGAACTGGGCCGGGTGGTTGCAGATCTGCTTGAGCCGCATGAGGGTGGAGAGCATGAGTCCCTGGCGCTCGATGCCTTCCTTCTCCTCCAGGTCGCGCTCGACCTGGCGCACCACGCCCTCGTAGAGCGCGGCCTGTTCCTTGCCCAGGTTGCAGTACTGGATCGCCTCGATCTTGTCCGGCAGGTCGCGGATGATCGCCTTGTCGGTCTTGACCCGGCGCAGGATGAAGGGCTCGACCAGGCGTTTGAGGGTCGCGGTCTGGACCGGATCCTGGTCGCGCTGCACCGGCAGTTCGAAGCGTTTGCGAAAGCGTGCCTGGGTGTCGAGATAGCCGGGATTGAGGAAGTGGAGGATGGACCAGAGGTCCATCAGCCGGTTCTCGACCGGGGTGCCGGTCAGGGCGAGTCGGTGGGTCGCGTGCAGTTTGCCGATGGCCTTGGTCTGAGCCGCCTTGGGGTTCTTGATGTTCTGGGCCTCGTCGAGTACCACCCGGTGCCAGTCGCGCGCGGCGAGCATCGGTTGATCGCGGCGTGCCAGGGCGTAGGAGGTGACGACCAACGCCTTGCCCGCCACCGCCTGCTTGAAGGTCTTGGCGTCAGCGGCCCGTCCGCTGCCGTGATGGATGAGTACCGGCAGTTGCGGGGCGAAGCGCTCGACCTCCTTCTGCCAGTTGCCGATGACCGAGGTCGGGGCGATCAGCAGGGTCGGAGCGGGCGCTGCGCCGTCTTCGCGCTCCTGGACCAGCCGGGCGATGACCTGGATCGTCTTGCCGAGACCCATGTCGTCGGCCAGGCAGCCGTTGAGCCCCAAACGCTCCAGGAGCCCGATCCAGCCGACGCCGCGCTTCTGGTAATCGCGCAGCTCGGCGTTCAGGTCGGGGAGATCGGCGATTGGCTCCAGACGGCTGCGGTCGCGCAGCCCTTCGAGCATCTCGGCCAGGGCGTCGTCGCGGTCGACCTCGAAGAGATCATCCGTGGCGGTGCGCTGCAGCAGCGACTGGAGATCCATCTCGGCGGTCTCCTGGCCGTGCTCGCGCCAGAAGGCGAGCATCTCCTGCATCTGGTCACGATCCAGCTCGACCCATTGGCCGCGGAAGCGCACCAATGGGGTCTTGGAGGCGACCAGTTGCTCCCACTCTTCCTCGCTCACCGTCTCGCCGCCGATACTGAGCTGGTAGCGATACTGGGTCAGCTTGTCGAGGCTGAGGATGCCGGTCCCGGCCGCGCTGCCCGATGCCTTCTCGCGCGACGTGCCGGAACGCAGCCGGATACGCACCCGCCGACGTCCCTTGGGTGTCCACCAGGCAGGGACGATGACCTTGAAACCGGCATCTTCCAGGATCCAGGCATCCTCCTTGAGGAAGCGGAAGGCGGCGTCCAGGTCGAGCGTGACGGATTGGGGTGTCGCGGTGTCGAGCCCCGCCCAGAGACTGGGCAGCATGCGGGCGGCGAGCCCCAGGTCGAGCAGCGCCTGGGTCTCGAAGTCAGCGCCGAGTTGGCGGCGCGCGGATTCGCGCTCAGAAGCGGAGAACGACCAGTAGTCCGCGAGCGGCAGGCGCTGCGAGGGATCGTCCTTGGGCACGGCGACGAATTCGAGCGTCCAGTCGTCCTCCGACTCGTCCAGCGGCTCGACCAGCCGGAAGCCGAGCGTGAAGGCGGCATCGCGTCCGCTGCCGAGGATACGCTGACGCCACTGGCGCCATTCACGGTAGCGGTCCAGTCCGGCGCCCGGCAGCGGCCAGGGACTCGGCGCCGACATCGGCGTGAGACAGGCGTCAAGCAGCGTGCGCTCGAGCTTCCTGCGGACCGTGGCGGGCAAGGCGAGCCCGCGCAGCAGAGCATCGAGCAGCACCTCGCTGACATGGCGCAGCAGCGACTCGGGCTCTGCCAAGCCCTCCATGCCGGCCGCGCAGGCCGCCGGCATGCACTCGGCGGCATCGGTGATGAGCCGCTCGTAGTCCTCGGAGGCCCACTCCCAGGCGCCATGAATCTCGTAGGGCGGTGCCTTGCGCTTGCCCTTGGGCGTCGGCGGCTGGCGGTAGATCAAGGCTGGAAGATACTGGTCGCGCACCAGCAGACGCTTGAGGTTCTGCGTCAGCCAATACCAGAAGAGAAAATCGCTCCCCGGCTCCAGCCCCTCGGCCTGATAGAAGGCGAGGAAGTGGATGTCGGAGAGCTGTTTGATGGGGCGGTCGAGTCGGTAGCACTCGACCTCCCAGGGCTGGAGGGCGGCCGGCTCGGTCTCGAGCGGCTCAGGCCAGGACTTGGCGAGCTGTGGCGAGGGCAGGGGGGCGTCCGCGGCGCTCGGCAGCCATAGGCGATGAGTTGTCAGGGCAGGCTCGCCCCGTCCGGACTTGGGCCTTAGGCCCAAGTCGTCCAGCAGCCCGGACCAGGCATCGTCCGACAACTGGAAGGGATGAGATGCCCCAGCAGGGGCGCGTCCAGGGCGGTGCGTTGGCAGGGTCTCTACCCACAGCCAGAGTGCGCCGCTTTGCAAAAAGGCATCGTTGGGCTCGGGGAGCCAGAAGGCATGTAGGATCTTCATCTCGTCCAAAGGCTATCCATCATAGTTGGCGCGATTTTGTCGATTGGCTCTCTTGGGCGCAAAGGATCACGGCCTGAAAATCCAGACAACCAGGCAACGGCCGGACTCAGCGAGGCCGCGTCGCTCAACCAGTCGTCTCAGTACGTGTCACTCCCGATCAACGACGCTGATCCCCGTCCGAGCCCGCCAGCGAGCCCCGGCACCGCGATTCACTGGGTCGATGGACTGAATTTGCACTCCGGCGGGACTTCGACGTCCAAGATCTGTAGGGCATCGTCGGACGCTATCATCTTATGCGTCGGTGTGGGGCGGGGGTCAGCGCACCCAGTCGATGAGCTGCATCAGGGGATTTTCCCCGGTCTCAGGGCCGATGACGCGGCCGCGGACACTCTGTCCGGCCTCGTCAACGCTGAGCGGGTCCCCTGTCTTCAGGGGATGCCAGTCTGGGAGCGGTTTGCCCTCGCTCAGCAGTCGATAGGCGCAGGTCTCGGGCAGCCACTCCGGGCGGTCGAGCACTTCGAGGGCCAGCGTGATGCAGTCCGGCATCAGGCGTGCTCGGTTGTGGTAGTCCCGACAGCGGCAGCTGTTGAGGTCCAGGAGCTGACAGGCGACCCGCGAGTAGATGATCCGCCCGGTGTCGTCGTCCTCGAACTTCTCAAGGCAGCACTTACCGCAGCCGTCGCAGAGGGCCTCCCATTCATCTGCGGTCATCTTGTCGAGGGGCGTGGTTTCCCAGAAGGCTTGCTTCATTCGTCTTGGCTCTATGGATCGCGGCAGATGCTCGGGCGCGAGGTACCCTCATCAGTGCTCCGAATTGTGAAGGAATGCCGATCGGCTTGCACGAGCGGTTGGCCCGGAGATCTTGTGGTCTCTCGCTGCGATCGATGTCGCCCGCTTGACATCATTAGCAACAATCGAACTGCCCAGGCTGAAGTTGTGCACAAGCTGGGATTCGCCGAGTCCCGAGCGAGCTGTTCGAGTGCTGTCAAGTCTCCTTTGATCGATTTCTTCGTATATCTTTGAATATTAATAAGTATTGCTTTTTCGTGGCGACTTTCTCGGCAAGTATCAATATTCTGGGGTTATTGGTTCAAGGCTCTGCTCAGGGCTTCATGCACAGACTTATCCACAGATTGACTCACAGGCGCGGGCGGTCCGCGCCCGGCTCAGGGCTATAATGCAACCGCTTCCGCACGGGACATGAGGGTGGTGCGGATGAGGCATCCTTTGTCGATGTGCCGATCCCGCCCTTGCTGCCGCTTTGGGCAATCGATCTTGAGCTTGGCTTGGCGCCGGGCGTCACTGAGGAACAGGTGTTGGACGATCGGGCTGTCATTGAGGCCTTTGCCGATGTCATCTGGATGGAGCGAGGGCTGAGTCAGAGCACGCTCTCTGCGTACCAGTCCGATCTTCGGGCATTCGCTCACTGGCTGAGTCAGGAGCGCGGGCAGGATCTGATCGGCGCGCGGCGGCTTGATCTGCTCGATTATTTGGCGCTGCTCTCCACGCAAGGGCGCAAGCCGCGCTCGAGCGCTCGTGCATTGTCCTGCTTGCGCCAGTTCTACCAGTACCTACTGCGTCGCGGGATGATCGGCGAAGATCCCAGTGCCCGCGTGGACGCTCCAAAGTTGGGGCGTCCCTTGCCGAAGAGCCTGTCGGAGTCCGAGGTCGAAGCCCTCTTGAGTGCGCCCGACACTGAGGATCCGCGCGGCCATCGGGATCGCACCATGCTCGAGGTGCTCTATGCGAGCGGTCTGCGCGTCAGTGAGCTGGTCGGGCTGACGCCGAGCCAGGTCAGCCTGACGCAAGGCGTGGTGCGCATCGTCGGCAAAGGCGGGAAGGAGCGGCTGGTCCCTTTGGGCGAAGAGGCGTGCGCTTGGCTTAGGGAGTACGCGCAAGGCCCGCGTGCGGATCTGCTCGGGGGGCGGGTCAGCGACTATCTCTTTCCGACCAACCGCAGCGACTGCATGACACGCCAGACCTTTTGGCTCCTGATCAAGCGGTATGCGGTTCAGGCCGGCGTCGTCAGACCCTTGTCACCGCACACCTTGCGCCATGCCTTTGCAACCCACCTGTTGAACCATGGCGCTGATCTGCGCGTCGTGCAGATGCTTTTGGGGCATAGCGACCTTTCAACGACGCAGATCTATACCCATGTCGCCCGTGAGCGGCTCAAGCAGCTGCATGCCCGCCATCACCCGCGGGGATGAGCCGTTCGACCATCCAAGCGCGAAAAATCATGCGCGAGCGGCTATAGTGGCGGGCTTAATCTAGGGAGCAACGAGATTCACGCATGCCTTCTTTCGATGTCGTCTCTGAAATCGACCTGCAAGAGGTCCGTAATGCCGTCGACCAGGGTAGTCGAGAAATCGGCACTCGATTCGACTTCAAAGGCGTCGATGCCTCCTTCGAGCTGAAGGAAGACCAGATCCTCTTGACCGGTGAGCAAGAATTTCACCTTCAGCAGATGATGGATATCCTGCGTCAAAAGTTGGTCAAACGTAAGGTCGACCTGGCCTGTCTTGATCCGCAAGAGCCGGTCGCGTCCCTGAATGCCGCTCGCCAAGAGGTCAAGCTCAAGCAGGGTATCGATTCCGATACCGCAAAGCGCATGGTCAAGGCCATCAAGGGCAGCAAGATCAAGGTGCAGGCCCAAATTCAGGGTGATCAGCTCCGCGTGACAGGGAAAAAGCGTGACGACCTTCAAGGTGCGATCGCGCTCCTGCGTGACGAGGACTGGGGCTTGCCGTTACAGTTCACCAACTTTCGAGATTAGAGAACGCCTTCATGAAGAAGATTCGCAACGTCGTCCTTGCAGCAGCCGCCTTGAGCTTGGCATCCAGTCTTGCCAATGCCTCCCCGGAAGACAGCATCCGCAAAGCCTTGGAAAAGGTCGTGCCGGGCATTGAGATCACGAGCATCCAGCCGGCGCCGATCGACGGCCTCTATGAGGTCATGGCCGGCACTGACCTCATGTACGTGACCAAGGACGGTCGCTATTTCATGAGCGGCCACATCGTCGATCTCAAAGATCGCAAAGACCTGACCGAACCACGTCTTGCCGCGGCGCGGGTGAAGCTGCTCGACAAGATCGGTAAGGACGAGATGGTCGTCTTCAGTTCCAACCAGCCGAAACACACGGTCACCGTCTTCACGGATATCGAGTGCGGCTACTGCCGTAAGCTGCATAGCCAAATCGCCGACTACGAGAAGGAAGGGATCAGCGTGCAGTATCTCTTCTTCCCGCGCGCAGGGAAGGGGAGTCCAGCTTACGAAGAGGCGGTCTCGGTGTGGTGCGCCGGTGATGACGAGGCCCGCCGCACGGCGATGACCAAGGCCAAGTCCGGTAAGAAAATCGAGGCCAAGACCTGCGATAATCCAATCGACGCACACATGGCCTTGGGGGAAGATTTGGGACTGCGCGGCACCCCTGCCATCTTGACTGACAGCGGTGAGCTGATCCCCGGCTACGTGGATCCCAAACGTCTCGCCGCGCGTCTCAACGGCGACGTGGGCAGCTAGCAAGGCTTTGAGTCTTAGTCGAGGGTGATCGAAGTTGATGGAACCGCAGCCGGTTAGCGCCTACGCGCTGGAGCTTGCTTGGCGAACCGACAAAGGGCGGATCCGTCAGCGTAACGAGGACTCGGTCGCGGTCGACCAAGATCGCGGTCTCTTGGTGGTAGCCGACGGTGTCGGCGGCGCGACTGCCGGTCATGTGGCGAGTCGACTCGTTGTCGAGACCATTCTGGAGCGCTTTCGCCGCCGCAAGACGGCGCGGTTGGATGGCGATAAGGCTCGCCTCTACCTCGAGGCCGCTGTCGAAGAAGCCAACATCGCCATCTGGCGGCACGCCAAGGAACACCCTGAGTTCGCCGGGATGGGAAGCACGGTGGTCGTCGGCGCGGTGGGCTGGGAGTGGCTCGCCGTCGCGCATGTCGGGGACTCGCGGGTCTACCGCCTGCGCGGCGAGCATTTCGAGCAGCTGACCCATGATCACTCCTTTATCCAGGAAGTGGTCGATCAAGGCTTTTTCAGCTCGCGCGAGGACGCCAAGCGTTACGGCATCGGCGACAACATCCTAACCCGGGCGCTCGGCTCAATGCCGAGTGTGGGCGTTGCATCCGACCTCTTTGAGATCGAGCCCGGCGATCTCATCCTCCTCTGCAGTGACGGTCTGACGGGCATGGTCCCCGAGGACTGGCTGCGGCAGATCCTCATTGCCGTTCAGGACAATACGCTGGACTCCGCAGCGGATGCCCTGATCCGTCTCGCCAACGAGCGCGGTGGTGTCGACAACATCACCCTGGCGATGGCCCGAATTGGCGATCGGCTTGCCGATTAGCGAGCTGCGGCGTCGAGCATCCTTCGGGTCAGTCGTCTTCTGTAGGCTGGACAAGCGCAGCGCAGTCCACCAACAACGGCGCGGGATTCGGTGGACTTCGCGCTCGCTCGTCCACCCTACCGGTCCAACTGATGGCCAAGTCCCAAGCCGCCAGCTCAAAGCTGCCTCGGCTGCGAGCGCGTCGTTCGCGGCCCCAGGCGGTCGCCCCTTTGAGCTGCGAGTTTTCTTCCGCCCAGTGGTTGAGGCCGTCCGGCCTGGCTGTCCAAACGCTGGCAGCTGCTTACCCCTCCAGCATCTTCTTCAGCCGGTAGACCAGATCGAGCGCCTTCCGTGGGCTGAGGTCATCCGGATTCTGCTTCCTAAGCTGGTCCAAGATCGGATGATGCACTTCCGCTGTGGTCGGAGTCGGAGCCTGCTCCAGTGGGAAGAGCGAGAGCTGCACCGCCTCGCGCTCGGCGTGGCGTCGCGCCGCTTCCTCGAGTTCGCCGAGCCGCTCCCTGGCGCGCTCGATGACCTTCGCTGGAACCCCTGCTAGGGCCGCGACGGCGAGCCCGTAGCTCTGGTTGGCTGGGCCATCGCGCAGGGCATGCATGAAGATGATGGAGTTGCCGTGCTCGACCGCGTCCAGGTGGACGTTGGCGATACCCGGGTATTCCTTCGGCAAGGTGGTCAGCTCGAAGTAGTGGGTCGCGAACAGGCTGTAGGCCCGGATGCGGGTGGCGAGTTCGACGCCGCAGGCCCAAGCGAGTGAGAGACCGTCGAAGGTGCTGGTCCCCCGTCCGACCTCGTCCATGAGTACCAGACTCTGCTCCGTGGCATTGTTGAGGATGTTGGCCGTCTCTTCCATCTCCACCATGAAGGTGGAGCGGCCTCCCGCCAGGTCATCGGACGCGCCGATGCGCGAGAAGATGCGGTCGACCGGACCGAGCTTGGCCGCCCGCGCGGGCACGAAGCTGCCGGCGTAGGCCAGCAGGACGATGAGCGCATTTTGGCGCATGTAGGTCGACTTGCCGCCCATGTTCGGGCCGGTGATCACCAGCATGCGGCGGCTCTCGCTCATCTGCAGGCTATTGGCGACGAAGGGGATGTCGATGACACGTTCGACGACGGGGTGGCGGCCATCCTCGATCTCGATCCGTGTCTCGTCGGTGAATCTGGGGCGGACCCAATCGAGGCTCTCGGCGCGCTCGGCCAGGTTCAGGAGCACATCGAGTGTGGCGACTCCCGACGCGGCGAGCTGCAGTGGACCCAGGGACTCGCCCAACCGATCGAGCACCTCGTCATAGAGCGCCTTTTCGCGGGCCAGTGCGCGCTCGCGGCTGCTCAGGACCTGGTCCTCGAACTTCTTCAGCTCCGGGGTGATATAGCGCTCCACGCCCTTGAGGGTCTGGCGGCGCACGTATTCGGTTGGGACCTGCTCGGACTGGGCGCGGCTGATCTCGATGTAGTAGCCGTGCACGCGGTTGTAGCCGACCTTGAGACCAGGAATACCGCTGCGCTCGCGCTCCCGGGTCTCGAGTTCCAGCAGGAAGCCGTCGGCATTGCTGGAGAGATCACGGAGCTGGTCCAGCTCGGCGTCGAAGCCGCGGGCGATGACGCCGCCATCGCGGATGAGCATCGGCGGCTGCTCGATGATGGCCCGCGAGAGTAGATCGACCACGGCCGGATGCGCGCCGACGTCCTCAAGCACCTCGGCGAGCAGCGGGTCATCCAGGTCCGCAAGCTGCGCATGCAGCACTGGCAGCACGCCGAGCGAATCGCGCAGCACGGCAAGATCGCGCGGGCGTGCCGAGCGCAAGGCGACGCGGCCGAGGATGCGCTCGAGGTCGCCGATGCCCGCGAGCTGCTCGCGCAAGTCCGCCAGGATGCCCGCCGCGATCAGCGCCTCGATCAGATCGTGGCGTGCGCGCACGGTCGCCTGGTCGCGCAGGGGGCGATTGAGCCAGCGACGCAGCAGGCGGCTGCCCATGGCGGTCGCCGTGCGATCGAGCACGCCGGCCAGGGTATGCTCATGACGGCCGCTCAGACTCTCCGTGATCTCGAGATTGCGCCGCGTCGCGGCATCCAGAATGAGGGCGTCGTCGCGCTGCTCCGTCGTAAGGCCGCGGATGTGGGGGAGGGCGGCGAGCTGGGTGTCGCGAACATAGTGCAGCAGACAGCCAGCGGCGCCGATCGCGAGGCGCAGTGCGGTGCAGCCGAAGCCGCTCAGGTCCCGGGTCCCCAGCTGTTGGCAGAGTCGTTGCTCGCCGCTGTCGGGATCGAAATGCCAGGCGGGACGGCGGCTCACGCCTTGCTCGATGCGCAGCTCGGCATCGAGCCGGCTGTCTTCGTCGAGCAGGACCTCGGCCGGCTTGAGGCGCTCCAGCTCGCTGGCGAGCGCCTCGCGCGAGCCGACCTCGAGCACCGAGAAGCGCCCGCTGGAAAGCTCCAGGGCCGCGATACCGCAGCCGTCCTTGCCTTCCGCGATGGCGACCAGCAGGTTTTCGCGCCGCTCCTCGAGCAGTGCGTCGTCGGTGAGCGTGCCAGGCGTAACGATCCGCGTGACCTTACGCTCGACCGGACCCTTGCTGCTCGCCGGATCGCCGACCTGCTCGCAGATCACCACAGAGACGCCCTTGCGGACCAGCTTCGCGAGATAGCCCTCCGCCGCATGGTAGGGCACACCGGCCATGGGGATGGGCCTGCCGGCCGATTGCCCGCGCTTGGTCAGCGTAATGTCCAGGAGCCGGGCGGCGCGCTCCGCGTCCTCGAAGAAGAGTTCGTAGAAATCGCCCATGCGATAGAAGAGCAGCTTGTCCGGATAATCAACCTTGATGCTTAAGTACTGCTGCATCATAGGTGTATGTTGGGAGAGGTCGATGGACATGCTGGCTTGGTTCGCTGAATCGTTGCAGAGATGAATCGGGGGTCGCTAGTCTAGTGCCCCAGAACACGATTGTGCAGGCGGGAGCCGCGTTGCAGTCGCCGCTTGGGGGACGCGCGCTGTTGTTTTGAACCGACGGAGTCGATAGGAGATCGTCGATGAAGACGTCTAGTTCGCTTGTTTACCTACTCTCCATGCTGTTGATGACGCTCGCCTTGCCGGGAATGGCGCGGGACCTGAGCAAGGATATGCCGGGGGCTCAGGACATTGCCGGGATTCCCCGCTTCGGCGGTTCGGTGATCATCGGCTACCGGTCCAGTCAGTTCGACGAGGCCGTGATGCCTTCCGGTCCTTGGGACAAAGGGCAGGGTGCATGGCGAGAATCCATCAAGGTTGAGGGGCGCCGGACGCGGATCATCTATCTCGCACCCGCCGATGCAAGCTCGTTGGAGGTCATGCGAAATTACGAGCAGGCACTCACGGGGGCGGGCTATGAGACGATTTACCAGTGCTCGGGATTCGCGGAGTGCGGCGAGAAGGTCGAGCAGTTCTATATCGATGCGTCCCAGGGCAAGAAGCTGACGGACAGCCACCTGCTCAAGTACGTGTTCTCTGACACCTCCGTCGAAGAGCCGCGCATCTATTCCGCGCGGCGCAGCAGTGCCGAGGGGGACTCCTCTGTCTTCGTCTTTGCGGCCTTCCAAGACAATTTTGCCGACTCGCAGGCCGGCGACCGTGTCGCCGTTTTTGTCGAGGAGGTGCTGTCGAAGCCCATGCAGAATCGCATGGTGCTGGTGGACGCCGAAAAGATCGCGCAAGGTATCAGCGCGGAGGGACGGATTGCCCTCTATGGCATCCACTTCGACTTCGACAAGGCAACCATTCTAGAAGAGTCGCGGCCCCAACTCGAGGAGATGGCGCGGATGCTCAATGAGCAGCCCGAGCTGGAGGTCTATGTCGTTGGGCACACCGACAATAAGGGCACGCTGGACTACAACATGGATCTATCGAGGCGGCGCGCGGAGGCTGTGGTGCAGGCCTTGATTCAGAGCTACGGCATCCTCGGCGCGCGTCTCACGCCGATGGGCGTCGCCAGCCTGTCGCCGCTCGCGACCAACACGACCGAGGACGGCCGCGCCCTGAACCGGCGGGTCGAGCTGGTCGCGAAGTAGTAGGAGCGCCGCCCCGGCGCGACGGGCGCTGCGGTTTCACAACAGCGGACTGTCGCAACCGAGGGTGAGGCGGGATTGCCGCGTGAGGGGATACAATGGCGCCATGAAACGCGATGACCTCAAACTCCCTAAGACGTACAAGACCGTCCTCATGCTGGCACTGGTCTTCGGTCCCTTCTTCTGGCTGGCCTTCACCGAGGACGGGCAGCGGCGCACGGACCTGGCCCTGATGTTTGTTTTCGGTAAGCCCGAATTCAACGCGGCGCTGGACACCTTTGGCAGCGACCTGACCGAGGCCAAGCTGCGCGAGACCTTCCACAAGCTCGAGCTGCAGTGCGCGGATGGCCGGAATCCTTTCGGTGATCGCATCTGCGGTGCCGAGATCGGTGCCTTCAACCAGATTCCGGCCTCTTCCCTGACACTCTTTTTCGAGCGCGACGGGCTGCGTGCCACCAAGGTGCAATACCGCCGCGCCTACCACGAGATGGTGCGGGGCTGGGTCAAAGAGCGCGTTGCCGCCAGGGAGCCGAGTCCATTGGCCGCCCGCTTTGCGGAGCAGGCCGAAGGCGTCATGGTTACGCCGGTCGAAGACGGTGTGCTCGTGCTCCGTGAAGGCGAGCTTGGTAAGGATGAGGAGCCGGCGCTGATGTGGCTCTCTCAAGCGGCGATCAATACACGCCGCTGAGTTCTGCAGGGTGCGATGAACCCGGACCGCCCAGTCGGTTGAGTCGGCACCGCGCATCCTTTAGGCAAAGGGACGTGGGCGCGGCGCCCCGCCGCGATCGTGCATCCGTCGCGGCCGGGCGCCGCTCCCACCGACCGCGTGTCTTGCTTCCCGGTTTGAGCATCAGAGGTTGCGCCGACGACCATCGCAGTCGCGTCTTGTGCGCGTTATCCCAGTTTCTTCCCAGCCGCGTGGCTAACATCCGCGTCACATGATCGGGCCGGCGGTTGCAGGCGCGCGGGTTGCTGAGGCCAGGTTCTAGAGCGATCTCCCCGTGCGCTTGTCCTCGGCGCGCCCTGATCTCCAATCGTCGGGAGGTTCGAATGGAGATACTCATCGTTGTCGTGAGCTTGGCTGCGCTCGTCAGCTTTCTCTGGCTCGTCGTGGTCGCCTTCAAGACGCACGTTCTTTGGGGGTTGGCCTGTCTCTTTCTGCCCTTTGCGACACTGATCTTCGCGATCTTGAATTGGGACCGGGCGGCCAAGCCGTTCCTCACGCACGTGGCGAGTTCCGCGCTCATTTTCGCGGTCGCTTGGTCCTACTTCGCCAGTGTCATGCCGATGCTCGACGCGGACGCCATGCAGCTCCAGGCCCAGAACATTCAGGAAGTCCAGCAGCAGATCCTACGCCGTGTTCAGAATGGCGAGATGACCGAGGATGAGGCCAAGGCGGAGATGCAGCTGGCGATGCAGGCAGCACTGAAGCATCAGCCCTATCGGCCTTCATTCATGGGGCAGGAACGGGCAGTGGCCGCAGTGAAGATCGAAGCCAAAGACCGTGCCGACATGACCCCGGAAGCCATCAACGCCAGGATCGAAGATGCCATTGCGCGCGAGGACGCGCGCCGCGCCCAGGCTGCGGCTGAGGCCGCCGCTGCCGTGCCCAAGAAGCCAACCTATGTGCGGCGCTTCGTCGCCAAGGATGTGTCCAGCGCCGGCCAAGACATCGGCAAGGCCGTCAGCCTGACCACGATCAATGGTCTTGAGCGCAGCGGCGATTTGGTCGACATCAGTCGCAAGGGTGAGCTGATCGTCGAGCAACGCGCGCATGGAGGCAAAATCCTTTACACCATTGGTCCTGATCTTGTCGGAAACTACAAGGTGCAGGAGTGGATTGAGCGCTGAGCGCAGGGGCGTCTCGCTCGGTCGTGATGCCGATGTGCTCAACAGGCTGAAGCGCGCAGCGCCAGGGGGGGAGTCGCGTCCCCACAAGGCTTGGCGCTGGTCGCGCTGCGCAGCCCTACCGATTCTCTCCGACCAAGAGGCCGGCGATGAGGCTTTCCACCGGTGCATAGTCGTCGGTGAGCATGGGTATCTCGCTCATCGGGACACCGACGCGGTCGACCATGTCGCTGACACGATGCCAAGCACGCTCGATTCCATGCTGGGCCACGACGCGGTCGGGCAGCTGATCGACGTCCGAGGCGGTGATGACAAAGGTCACGCGCTCGGCCTCGGGCGGTCCCTCCATCCAGATGTCGACCTGCTTGAATTCGGCGCGCAAGGTCTTGATGACGGCCTTGAGCAGCTTGGGATCCGGGAAGGTATCGACCAGATTCATGGCGTAGATGCCGCCGGGTCGTAAGCGCTGATGGACGAGCGCGACGAATTCGCGAGTCACCAGATGGTAGGGAATCGCGAGGTCGTGAAAGACGTCGCCGATGATGACGTCGAAGCTGTCGTCCTTCTGCTGCAGGACGAGGCGGGCATCCTGGTGCAGGATGCGCATCCCCTCTGTGCTTACGAACAGCCGATCACGCGCGGTCTCCGTGACCGCGGGGTCGAGCTCGGCCACCGTGATCTCTGCCTTGGGATTCATCGCCCGCACGGCGCGCGGCAGGGAGTAGGCCCCGCCGCCCGCGAAGAGCCAGCGCAGCGCGCGCGCGTCGCCGTCTCCGAAATGGGCACGCACCAGCTCGTCCAGCGCCTGGATGTAAGGGGCGATGAGCAGCTCGGGGAGTTCGGCGTGGTTGATGCCGTGGAGCAAGTGATCCAGCACCAAACCACGCGCTTCCCCGAAGGGCGCGTGCGCGCTGTGATCGGCGACTCGAATGCAGAAATAGGCGCTCTCGCGCTCGCAGCTCGAGGCAAGGCCGTCTTTCAATGCGACCACGCCAGCGGTGCCGACCGCGCCGCCCAGCACGGCGACGGCCAGGGCCTTTGAGCCGAGCCGCAGATAGCTCAGGCCCAAGGCAGTGAGTAGGGTTCCAGCCCCAAAGATGACAGTCCTGGTGCCAAAGGTCTGGATCAGCCAATAGCCGGCGAGGAAGGTCCCGAGGATGCTGCCGATGGCGGCCAGGGCGTGCATGCGGCCGACCACGTGTCCGGTGCGATCGTCCAGCCGCAAGGCGAGGGTCGTCAGCAAGGGCGTCACCACACCGATGAGTGCCGCCGGCGTCGCGAAGAGCACAGCCGCGAGTAGGAAGCTGGCGCTCAACAGGCTCAGCCCCCGGCTTTGTGCCGCATCCCCGACCAATGGCAGCAGCGCGAGGCTGAGCAGGCAATAGATCCCCGCGCCCGCCAGCACCAGGCCTGCTTCCCGCTCGCTCGCGCCGCGATCCGCCCAGACGCCGCCAGCCCAGTTGCCCAGCGAGAGCCCGGCCAGGATGACGCCGATGATGGATGTCCAGGTGTAGAGCGAGACCCCGACATAGGGTGCGATGAGGCGCCCCGCGACGATCTCCAGGACAAGGAGCAAGGCCGAGCTGAGGAAGATGGTTGCCGCGTACCCGAGCAGCCGAATTTTGCTGCGATTGGCTGCGAAGTTGCTCATTCCAAGTACTCCCCTGATTCAGAATTGCCCGAAGTCTGCCTGGTGCACCAGAACAATCAACGCGCCCGTCGCGGCGGGGCGCCGCTCCCACGTCGCTTTGGCTGAACCCTAGGAGCCTGTCCGACTTAGGATGAATCGGCTGCGGAATCGGGAGAAGGGTCCCTTTCGCCCCGCTTTTTCGTGACATAGAACCACTATGCGCCTCAAAACCGGAACGAAATGGCCTCGCTCTCCCACTTCCTCGCTTCGATCCCCCCAAGTCGGACAGGCTCCTAGGCGTTGACACCAGCCCCGCTCCGACTACCCTCGCTGCCAACTGCCAACTGCCAACTGCCAACTGCCAACTGCCTCACCCAAACTGCTCCCAAAGCAGCTTCCCCGAGATCAGCATCGACGAGATCACCAGCACGGGGCGAACCAGCGCGGCGCCGTGGCGCATGACCATATGGGCCCCGATCCAGGCCCCCGCCAACTGGCCGATCGCCATGGACACTGCGATGGGCCAGAGGATATGTCCGCCGGCCAGGAAGAACAGCAAGGCTGCCAGATTGCTGGTAAAGTTGAGTGCTTTGGTATGGGCGGTCGCGCGGCGCAAGTTGTAGCCGAGCAGGGCGACATAGCTCATCGCGAAGAAGGTGCCCGTCCCCGGTCCGAAGAAGCCGTCGTAGAAGCCGATGCCGAGTCCGATGCAGACGGCGAAGGCCGCGCTGCCGATGCGCTGATGGGAGTCCAGGTCGGAGACCCGCGGCGAGAGCCAAAAATAGAGCGCAAAGGCGATCAGCAGCACCGGGATGAGCCGCTCGAGAAAGGCGCTGTCGATTTGCTGCACCAAGAGGGCGCCGGCGGCGGAGCCCGCGAAGGTGCAGGCTACGGCAAGGGCAATGCCGCGAACCTCTAAATGTCCCCGCCGGATGAACTGCAGAGTGGCCATGCCGCTGCCGAAGACCGCTTGAGCCTTGTTGGTGGCGAGGGTCTGGATCGGCGACAGCCCGGCCCAGAGCAAGGCGGGGATGGAGAGCAGTCCGCCGCCCCCCGCCATGGCGTCGATCAGGCCGGCGAGCATGCCGACCGGAAGCAGGAGGAGGGCGGTGTGAAGCAGCTCGGTCTCGATCATCGGGTCTCTTGGTCCAAGGGCCGAGGACTGATGCGCATTCGCCTCGACAAGCTCGGCATTCTAATGATCATCGCCGCACTCGGCAGCGGTTTGGTCGGCTGCGGCAGCTTGCAGCCGTCTTGGGAGGCGCCCGAGGTGACGCTGGCCGCTGTGCGGCTCCAAGAACTGGGGGTGATGCGTCAGGTCTTCGTCCTCACCTTGGCTGTCAGGAATCCGAATGACAGGGCGCTGCCGGTTGAGGCCATCAGCTATCGGCTTCAGCTCGAAGGGCGGGAGATCGCTTCTGGACAGAGCAGGTTTGAACGACAGATTCCGCCCCATGCCGAAGCGCAGATCGAAGTCGATCTCATCGCGGATTTGGTCTTGCTCGCACAACGCCTGCCCGCGCTCTTGCGCAGCGACCGCCCGCTGGAGTGGGCGCTGAGCGGCACTGTCACGCTGGCCGGCGGCTGGGTGAGACTGCCCTACCGGCGCTCGGGTCGCCTCGACCCCGCCGAACTCGCGGCCCAGACTGGTCTAGCGCCGCGCAGCAGCTAGCTCGAAGCGGTTGCATCGTCTGTCGGTCGCACGCAGATGCTCCGCCTTGGGGGCGATCTAAAATTCACACTTGGGAGACCCATGTTCGCACTCGATGTCCAACAGCTCGCTAAGGTCTACAAGGGCGGCTTTCAGGCCCTCAAGGGCGTGGATCTTCAGGTAGACGAGGGCGACTTCTTTGCCCTGCTGGGGCCGAACGGCGCCGGAAAGTCCACTTTCATTGGGATCGTTTCCTCGCTGGTCCGCAAGACCTCCGGGCGTGTCCAGGTCTTTGGGCAGGATCTCGACGAGGACCCCGAAGGCGTCAAGTCGAGCATTGGCCTGGTCCCCCAGGAGTTCAACTTCAATCTCTTTCTCCCCGTGCTCGAGGTCGTCCTCAATCAGGCGGGCTACTACGGCATTCCGCGCCGCGAGGCCAAGGTGCGCGCCGAGCGCTCGCTGCGTCAGCTCGACCTCTGGGATCGCAGAGGCACCGAGATGCGCAAGCTCTCCGGCGGGCTGAAGCGCCGGTTGATGATCGCGCGCGCCCTGGTGCATGAGCCTCGGCTGCTCATCCTGGACGAGCCAACGGCCGGGGTGGACATCGAGATCCGCCGCTCCATGTGGTCCTTCTTGCGGGAGCTGAACGCCAAGGGCACGACCATCATCCTGACGACCCACTATTTGGAGGAGGCGGAGAGCCTCTGCCGCAACATCGCCATCATCAGCGAGGGCGCGATCGCCGAGCGGACCAGCGTGGCCAAGCTCCTCGGCCAGCTCCGCACCGAGACCTTCGTGCTGAATCTCAAGGGCTCCGTCTCCGAGCTGCCCGAGCTGGGCGGCTTTGTGCTCCAGCACCTGGACGACTGCACCCTGGAGGTCGAGATGAAGCGCGACCACACCATCAACGGGCTGTTCGAGGCACTGTCGCGCAACGGCATCGAGGTCATCAGCCTGCGCAACAAGCAGAATCGTCTCGAGCGCCTCTTCCTCGAGCTTGTGGATCAGCGTGCGGCGAACCTGGAGGGACGGGCGTGAGACGGCGATTGAGCGACTGGCAACGGTATTGGGTGACCTTCGAGACCATCCTGACCAAGGAGATCATGCGCTTCTCGCGCATCTGGGTGCAGACCATCCTGCCGTCCGTGATCACGACGACGCTCTACTTCGTCATCTTCGGACGGCTGATCGGGGAGCGGATCGGCACCATGGACGGCTTCGCCTACCTGGACTTCATCGTCCCCGGGCTCGTCCTCATGGGCGTGATCACCAACTCCTACGCCAATGTGGTCTCCTCCTTCTACAGCAGCAAGTTCTCCCGCTATATCGAGGAGCTGCTGATCTCGCCCGCGCCCAACTGGGTCATCCTGGCCGGCTACGTGTCCGGTGGGGCCGCACGCGGCCTGGTGGTGGGGACGGCCGTCATGCTGGTCGCCCTGCTGTTCACGGAGATCCAGATCCACAGCGCGCTGGTTACCCTGCTGATCTGCATCATGACGGCGGTGCTCTTTTCGCTCGGCGGCTTTATCAATGCCATCTATGCCAACAGTTTCGATGACATCTCGATCGTGCCGACCTTCGTGCTGACGCCGCTGACCTACCTCGGCGGGGTCTTCTATTCCATCGCGCTGCTGCCGGACTTCTGGCAGAAGGTCTCCCTGGCCAACCCCTTGCTGTACATGGTCAACGCCTTCCGCTACGGCTTGCTCGGCGTGAGCGATATCCCGATCGGCGTGGCCTTTGGCATGATCATGCTCTTCATCGTGGTCCTGACGGCCTTCAGCCTGCAACTGCTGCGGCGCGGGGTGGGGGTCAAGACGTGAATGCAGGGCGGGTGCGGCGATTTGCGCGAAAGTTTGGAGCAAGGGTGCAATCAAAGCGTCAAAGTACAGTGCTTGGTTGTATGGCCCTTGGCGAGATGCTAAATCAGAGCATAAGCGCCTGATCGGCGCCGACAAAAAGGCGCGTGCGCCCGTCCATGTGCGATAATCACGCATCCCATCGATCCCTACAGCCGAGGGTCTACCGCGCCGAGTCGCGGAGGCTTGAGAGTATTCGTGCCATCCAGTAACCGTCGACCTTCTTCCCAGCGCCGCAGGCGCGTCCCGAAGCCCAAGCGCTTTCGGCTCGGCCGTTTCATCTTCCGCTCGACCCTGGTCCTGACCCTTGTCGTCGGCGGTCTGATTGCGCTCTACGGGGCGCATCTCGACCGCGTTGTGCGTGATAAGTTCGAGGGCCAGCGTTGGGCGCTCCCGGCGCGCGTCTACGCGCGTCCCCTGGAGCTTTACGTCGGTAAGCCGCTCAAGGCCGACGACCTTCAGGCGGAGCTGGATCGGCTGAGCTACCACGAGACGGCGTCGCCGTCAGTGCCCGGCTACTTCCACCGTGAGGGCGACAGCATCCGCTTTCGCACGCGTGCCTTCCGGTTCTGGGACGGGCGCGAGCCGGATCGTTTCCTCGAGGTCAGTTTCGAGGACGGCAAGGTCGCTGGCATCAAGGAACTCGAGGAGGGGCGCCCGGATCCCGCGCTGGTGCGGTTGGACCCCATGCTCATCGCCAGTATCTATCCGACGCACAACGAGGACCGCGTCTTGGTGCGTCGCAAGGAGATCCCGGACCTCCTGGTGCGGACGCTGATGGCGGTGGAAGACCGCAACTTCTATCACCACATGGGCGTTGATCCCAAGGGCATCCTCCGCGCCGCCGTGAGCAACCTGCAAGCCGGCGCCGTCGTCGAGGGCGCCAGCACCCTCACCCAGCAGTTGGTCAAGAACTTCTACCTGAGCGCGGACCGGACCTTCGAGCGCAAGATCAAGGAGGCCTACATGGCACTCCTGCTCGAGCGCCGCTACAGCAAGGACGAGATCCTGGAGGCCTACGCCAACGAGATCTATCTAGGGCAGGACGGTAGCCGCGCCATCCACGGCTTCGGCTTGGCGAGCGAGTTCTACTTCGATCTGCCCTTGAGCGAGCTGGATGTCGCCAAGACAGCGCTGCTGGTCGGTCTGGTGCAAGCCCCGTCGGGCCTGGATCCGCGGCGTCACCCGGAGGCAGCCGAGCGGCGCCGCAACCTGGTGCTCGATCTCATGGTGCGCGACGGCGTTATCGAGCCCGAGGCGGCCGAACAGGCGAAGGCGCAGCCGCTCGGCATCCAGGACGGCGGCGGTCGCCCGGCGGGCGCTTATCCGCATTTCATCACCTTGGTGCGGCGGCAGCTGCAGCGTGATTATCGCGATGATGATCTCCGCTCCGAAGGGCTGAATATCTTCACCACGCTGGATCCCCAGGTCCAGAACACTGTCGAGGCGGCTCTGCCCAAGCGTTTGGCAGCCCTGGAGAAGCAGCGCGGCATGAAGCCGGGCACCCTAGAGACAGCGGCCGTGGTGACCTCGGTCACGCAGGGCGAGGTGCTCGCCGTGGCGGGTGGCCGCGAGTCTGGCTATGCCGGGTTCAATCGCGCGCTGGATGCGGTCCGTTCGATCGGCTCCTTGGTCAAGCCGGCCGTCTACCTGCGCGCCCTGTCCGAGCCCGACCGCTACACACTGACGACCTCCATTCAGGACAAGCCGGTCAGTCTGCCCGACGGCAATCGGCGCTGGGAGCCCAAGAATTACAATCACCGCGTCTATGGTGCGGTGCCCTTGTACAGCGCCCTGGTGCGCTCGCTGAACCTGGCCACCGTCAACCTGGGCTTGAGTGTCGGGGTCAGTGAGGTGGCGGATACGCTCTACGCCATGGGTGTGCAGCGGCGAATCCGCAAGGTGCCCTCGCTGCTGCTCGGCTCCGTCTCCATGTCGCCGCTGGAAGTGGCGCAGATGTATCAAACGATCGCCGCGGGCGGCTATCGTGCGCCGCTGCGCGCGATCCGCGAGGTGGTGGACCCCCACGGGCTGCCCCTCAACCGCTATCCCTTGGCGGTGGAGGCGGTGGTGGATCCCAAGGCGGCCTACCTGACCACGTGGGCCATGGAGCGTGTCGTGACGCAGGGAACCGCCAAGTGGCTCGGCGCAAAGCTGCCCGAGGGTATGAGCATGGCCGGCAAGACGGGGACCACCGATGATATGCGCGACAGCTGGTTCGCCGGCTTTAGCGGCGATAAGGTCGCCGTTGTTTGGGTCGGCAGGGACGACTACAAGCCCATGGGGCTTGCCGGTGGTACTGGTGCGCTGCGTGTCTGGGGCGATTTCATGCTCGCGATGGAGAACGAGCCACTCCCGGGCGATCCGCCAGACGGCGTCGTGCTCGCCGATGCCTGCGGGAACTCCAAGGTGCCCTACATCGGCGACAGTGCCTCACGGCCGGGCTGCGGCGGTGGCGGTGGCACGAAGAAGCGCGCCAAGCCCTCTGGAAAGAGCGAGAGCCGCGTGGCGCAGACGGGTCCGGATGCGAGCGAGTCCGCCGAGCAGAGGCCGCCGCCCCCACCAGCGCCGAAACCGCGCGAGAAGCCCGAAAATCATTTCATGCGTGATTTCTACAACTGAGGACTTGCTTCGCCCATTGAGCGCGAGGCGGATGCGATGAAGCGATGGATAGATCGAGCCGATTCTTAGTAACACTTGCGACTGCCGGAGCGCTCACGGCCTGTGCCATGGGTCCTCGCGAAGGGCCGCCGGCGCCCGTGGTGCGGGCAACCCCGCGGCAGGCGCCGCCGCCTGCCTACTCGCCTGAGCCAGAGGTCGAGAAGGCCCCGGCGCCAGCGCCCGCCGCGCCCAAACCGAAGAAGCAGGGGACCCAGGTCTATGCCTACAAGGACCCCAGCCGCGTTCCGGATCCCGCGCCGGAGCCGGACGCGGCCGCCGCGCCAGTGGCTGCGCCCGAGGCGCCGGCACAGCGCCAATCGACGGGGGTAGAGCCCAAAACGACTGGGCCGGAAACGCCGCCATCACAGACGGCTGCTGGGGTGGCCGATGCCAGCGGTGGAGCCGCGCCGTCCACTCCGAACGAGCAGATCGTCGCCAAGGCGGACACCAAGCCGCAGTTGCCTAAGACTGCCGAGCCAGCGCCGCCGCCAGCGCCCCCTGTCTCCAAGCTCCCGGAGTCCAATGTCGCAGCGCCCGATATGCCTCCGGCCGCCGCTGCCTTGGCCAGCCAGGCCGAGCGTCAGCGTCAGGCCGGCGACTATGCGGGTGCGGCAGCTTCGCTTGAACGCTCGCTGCGCATCGCTCCGCGCGAAGCCTATCTCTGGAACCGTCTGGCGCGCGTGCGTATGGAGCAAGGTCAATCCTCCCAGGCCGGCAACCTTGCGGCGCGCTCCAACGATCTCTCCGGTGACAGCGCGGATATGAAGAAGGACAACTGGCGGATCATCGCCGAGGCCAAGCGACGCGCCGGTGACATGGCTGGCGCCACCGAGGCCGAGAAGCGCGCCGGCCAGGATTGATCGCGCTCGCGGATCCATTGATGAGCCTTGGCATGGGGTGCGTCGCATGACGGATCTCGGTCAGGTGCTCGGGCCTGGCGGACTGCTCGCGAGCGAGGTCCCAGGCTTCAGCCATCGTTCCCAGCAACAGGCGATGGCCGAGCGCATTGCCGCCATCATGGAGGATGGCGGTGTCCTCATCTGCGAGGCCGGAACCGGCACGGGCAAGACCTACGCCTACCTGGTGCCGGCACTGTTGTCCGGCCGCAAGGTACTCATCTCCACGGGGACGCGGAATCTCCAGGACCAGCTCTTTCATCGCGATCTGCCGCTGATCCGCAAGACGCTCAATGTCCCCGTCACCACAGCGCTCCTGAAAGGGCGGGCGAACTACCTCTGCCGTCATCGATTGAGGCTTGCCCAAGAAGACCTCGGCGGTCTGGATCTTGGGCTGCGCGGGCACCTCAAGCAGGTGGTGGATTGGTCGAAGGGTACCAAGCGCGGTGACATTGCCGAGCTGCCAATTCCGGAAGATGCCGTGGTGTGGCCCCTGGTGACCTCGACCACCGACAATTGTCTCGGTCAGGACTGCGAGGATTGGCAGGCGTGCCATCTGGTGCATGCGCGACGTCAGGCTCAGGAGGCCGATGTCGTGGTCGTCAATCACCACCTCTTTTGTGCCGATCTCGCGCTCAAGGACGAGGGCTTTGGCGAGATCCTGCCGGGTGCGGACTGCTTCGTCCTGGACGAGGCGCACCAGCTCCCCGAGATCGCCACCAACTTCTTCGGCATCAGCCTAAGCGGTCGTCAGCTGCAGGACCTGGCGCGGGACACCGACCTCGAGATCAAGAAGGAGGCGAGCGACGCGGCGGACCTGCGGGAGCGCACGGCACGTCTCAAGCGAGCCGCTCAGGACGTTCGCGCACGGCTCGGCGACCATGATCGACGTGGCCCCTGGCACGAGCTGGCGCAGGATGCGGAGCTGCAGCGCGCCTTGGAATCAGTCGAGCGCCGGCTGCAGGCACTGATCACCGGACTCGCGGCCAGCGCCGGGCGCGGCAAGGGGCTGGATGCTGCGCATGAGCGTGCCAAGGACCTCCTCGAGCGGCTGAGTTCCCTGACCGCGCCCGAGACGCCGGACAGCGTGCGCTGGTTCGAGACACAAGGCCGCGGCTTCCGTCTCCACCAGACCCCGCTCGAGGTCGCCGACCTCTTTCGCGATCAGATTGGCCGCAAGCGCAGCGCCTGGGTCTTCACCTCGGCGACCTTGGCGGTGGGGCATGGCTTTGATCATTTCGCGCGACAGCTCGGCATCGAGGATGCCGAGACTGACCTCTGGGACAGCCCCTTCGACTATCCGAATCAGGCGCTCTGGTTCGTCCCGCGCGGCCTGCCCCAGCCTTCGGAACCGGACTACAACCGCAGCGTCCTGGATCTGGCCTGTGAGATCATCGGCTACAGCCGCGGCCGGGCCTTTCTGCTCTTCACCAGCCATCGCGCGCTCCGGGAGACGGCGGCCGGCTTGGAGGGGCGCATCCAATATCCCATCCTGGTCCAGGGTACGGCCCCACGCGCGGAACTCGTCGAACGGTTTCGCCAGCTCGGGAACGCCGTGCTCTTGGGGACCTCGAGCTTCTGGGAGGGCGTCGACGTTCGCGGCGACGCCCTCTCCTGTGTGCTCATCGACCGCCTGCCTTTTGCGTCGCCCGGTGACCCGGTGCTGTCGGCCCGTATCGATGCACTGCGTCAGCAGGGAGGCAATCCCTTTCGCGACCATCAGCTTCCGCGCGCCGTCATCGCGCTCAAGCAGGGGGCGGGGCGTCTGATCCGTGGTAACGAGGACCGTGGTGTCCTCGTCGTCTGCGACCCGCGTCTGTTATCCCGCTCCTATGGCTATACCTTCTTGGATAGCTTGCCCGCAATGGCCAGGACCCGCGACATTGCCGTGGTCAAGGCATTTTTCGAAGGGCCGGATACGGACCTCGCCTCTTCAGGGGCCGATGAAGCCCCTGATGGGGCCGGTCAATCGGGTCATGATGAGTGATCCTGGGCGCGGTCATTGGAACCGCAAAGGCGCAAAGGACACGAAGATAAGGTGTGGGACGCATTGACTCACGCCATGCATCCTACCGGAAGGCCATTTAGACTCAACTGCCAACTGCCAACTGCCAACTGCCAACTGCCAACTGCCCTCATGAGCGCCGACCGAAAAGACCTCGAGAAGACCGCCGCAGAACGGGCGGTCAGCGACTTTCTGAGCCAGGTCGCCGCGACGCCGAAACGCGCGTCTGGTGGCGCCGCCGGCCGTCTGATCTTCGCCATGGACGCGACCGCCAGCCGGGAGCCGACCTGGGATCAAGCGGCCGAGATTCAATCGAGCATGTTCCTCGAGACCCAGGCGCTCGGCGGCTTGGCGGTTCAGCTGTGCTTCTACCGCGGCTTTCAGGAGATCCATTGGTCCGAGTGGTATCAGGACTCAGACGCCTTGCTGAAGCGCATGAATGCTGTCTATTGCGCGGCCGGCTTGACGCAGATCGGATCTGTCTTGGCGCACGCCATCGATGAGGCCTCGCGGCAGTCCGTCGACGCACTCGTCTTCGTCGGAGATTGCATGGAGGAGGACCGCGACCGCTTGGCGGACCTGGCCGGCAGACTTGGGCTGCTTGGCGTGCCGGCCTTCGTCTTCCAAGAAGGCCGAGACCCTGCGGCCGAGCCTGTCTTCCGCGATGTGGCTCGTCTGACTGGAGGCGCCTGGTGTCCCTTCGATGCTGGCAGCCCGCAGCTCCTGCGTGATCTACTGAGCGCCGTTGCCGTCTATGCTGCCGGTGGCCGCAAGGCGTTGGAGCGCTATGGTCGTGAGCGCGGCGGGGCCGTTCTGCGGCTTACGGATCAAATGACGAGGAAGGGAGCTTGAGCGCGTGATCGTCCGACTCTTACTCTTGGCCGCCTTTGTCGGCGCGGTCTTTTGGTTTCTCCATTGGTTCCGCTCGACGCCGCCGGAGCGCGTCAGCCGGGTGCTGCGCAAGTCGGCCCTCTGGGGTGCGATGGCGGTCCTGTTGATCGCCGTGCTGAGCGGTCGGCTGAATCCCATTTTCGCCGCGATCGGCGCCGCGATCCCCTTGGCCCTGCGCGCCGCCAATCTGTTGAGACTGGTTCCCGCCCTGCAGCAGATCCTGCGCTCACTCGGTCTGGGCGGCGCACTTGGCTCGGCCAGCGCGGGGCGTGCTGGGCAAGCCTCGAACATTCGCACCAAGTACCTCGACATGCGCCTGGATCATGCGACGGGCGCGCTGGACGGCACCGTTCTGGAGGGGCCTTTCAAGGGACGCGAACTCAGCAGCCTCCAGCTCGAGGAGCTGCTGCGGATGCATGAACTCTACCGTGAGAGTGACGCGCAGTCAGTGGCGGTGCTGGAGGCCTATCTGGATCGCGAGCACGGCGACGATTGGCGTGATCGAGCGGAAACCGGCGCGGGCGCTGGTGGCGCTCCGAGCACGGGCGGCAAACTGAGCGAGGCGGAGGCGCGATCCATCCTGGGCGTCGAGCCAGGCGCGGATGCCGATGCCATAAAGGCGGCCCATCGACGCCTGATGCAACGCCTGCATCCGGACCGGGGCGGCTCGGACTATCTCGCCGCTAAGATCAACCAGGCCAAGCGCCGCTTGATAGGAGACTGATGGCTCATGGTGAAAGCTGAAGCCGAGGCGCTGATCGATTGCCCGGTAACCAAGGTGTTCGAAGTCGTTGCGGTGGACTTCGTCCGCAACTATCCGCGCTGGTCGCCGGAGGTCGAGCTGATGGAGGCCGTGACCGATGGCCCGATCCAAGTCGGCTGGGTCGGTCGGCAGGTTCGGGTGGACAAGGGACGCCGCACCCAGAACGAGTTTCGCGTGGTTGCCTTCGATCACGCCAGCCAGGTCTGCTTCGAGGGGCTCGATGATCCCTTTCGCATCCGCTATCGCTTCGCGCCCGAGGGAGAGCGGACCCGCGTCAGCTTCGATTTCGAGCTGGACCGCCTGAATCCGGCCGCGATGCTCTTCCTGGGCACGGTGCGCCGGGTCGTCCAATCGAGCGCGGAGCGCATGATGGTGCAGCTCAAGAGCCTCATCGAGGACGAAGTCGCCAGCTGATCTGGCTGGGCGACGCGCCGGACTGGGGCGATCTCGGCCGAGCCGCGCTCGCCGCTCCCCGCACATCGCCAGCGAGGCTGACCCGCCCATCCTCGACCCAGTCGCTACAAGGAATATGCCTGATGGCCTCACCCAAGCCCAAGTCGACCTATGTCTGCGGCGCCTGCGGCGCACGCCACCCGAAATGGGCCGGACAGTGCACCGATTGCGGCGCCTGGAATACCTTGTCGGAGCTGATGGAAGGCCGCAGTCGCGGCGTTCAGCGAGCCGGCGGCTACGCGGGCCTGACCGAGGGTACCACGGTCGAGGCCCTGGAGGACGTCAGCCCGGAGGAGCGCCAGCGCATCCAAAGCGGCATTGGCGAGCTGGACCGCGTCTTGGGCGGCGGGATCGTCATCGGCTCCGTCGTGCTGCTCGGCGGTGATCCGGGCATCGGCAAATCGACCCTCTTGCTGCAGGCCTGCGCGGCCTTGGCGGGCTCCCACCCCGTGCTCTATGTCAGCGGCGAGGAATCTCCGCAGCAAATCGGTCTCAGGGCGCGTCGCCTCGGCCTCGCCGGGGACGGGATCCGCCTGCTCGCCGAGACCTGCGTGGAGGTGATCCTGGCGCACGCCGCTAAGGAGGCCCCGCGCATCATGGTCGTGGACTCCATCCAGACCCTCTTCACCGAGCTGGTGCAGTCCGCGCCGGGCTCGGTCTCTCAAGTGCGCGAATCGGCGGCGCAGCTGGTCCGCTTTGCCAAGCAGCGCGACACGGTCGTCTTCTTGGTCGGCCACGTCACCAAGGACGGCGCGCTGGCCGGGCCGCGGGTGCTGGAGCACATGGTCGATACCGTGCTCTATTTCGAGGGCGAGCAGGGCGGCCCTTTCCGCATGGTGCGGTCCATCAAGAACCGCTTCGGGGCGGTCAATGAACTGGGCGTCTTCGCCATGGGCGATCACGGTCTGCGCGAGGTCAAGAACCCCTCCGCCATCTTCCTCTCGCGCCATGACCAGCCGGTGCCCGGCAGCCTGGTCATGGTCACGCGCGAGGGGACGCGGCCGCTGCTGGTCGAAGTCCAAGCACTGGTGGACGAGAGCCCGCTCGCCAACCCCAGACGCGTGGCCCTCGGACTCGACCAGAACCGTCTCTCCATGCTGCTCGCCGTTCTGCATCGCCATGGCGGCATCGGCATGTTCAATCAGGACGTCTTCGTCAACGTCGTCGGCGGTGTGCGCATCGCGGAGACGGCGGCCGATCTGCCGGTCATCATGGCGGTGCTCTCCAGCTACCGCGACCGCCCCTTGCCACTCGACCTCGCCGTGTTCGGGGAGGTCGGTCTCTCCGGCGAAGTGCGTCCTGTCCCCAATGGTCCGGACAGACTGCGCGAGGCCGTTAAGCACGGTGTTCGCCGCGCCGTAGTGCCCAAGGGTAATGTGCCCAAGGAAGGCGTCGAGGGCCTCGAGATCGTCGCCGTGCGAACCCTGGCCGAAGCACTGGACGCCGTGGCTTGAGTGAACGAGAGGAGTCAGAACGAGGGGGTCAGGTCTCGCAGAGAACGAGGGGGTCAGGTCTCGCAGTGTTGCGCGCCTGAAACTGCGATTTCGACGACTCTGACCATGAAGCGACGATGCTTCATGAATCGGGTTGTTACAAAGTGAGCCCCCAAGCGTCCTCACGCACTTGGGCGCTGTTTGCACCTGTCTGCGCTCACTGGAAGCGCGAGCCGCGCAGACGCAGAAACTCAGGCTGATATGTTTTGACCTGCAACGAGCTGTTTCGAAAGTGACTTCGGAACAGCTCTTGCCAAAAAATCAGACTTCATGTTTTGACTCGACAAAAGATCTGAAGCAGGTCAAAACATGTCGTCTAACACCATGCTGGCGGCTGACAGCGCTTTCTAGAATCACACCACAGGTAGCACAACCTCATGCAAGCATTGTCTGCGATTGCCGCGTCCTTTCGGTCCTGCGTACCGCCATGCACGGATTGGTCGCTGCGTGTCGTCGCCGAAGAGAGCGATCACCTCGAAGTGCGTCAGGATGTCGTTGAGCCGAGTGTGATCGGCACCTCGCTTGGCGCCATGGTCACCCTGATCGACGGCGCCGGGATTGGGTATGCCGCGACCAGTGACCTCAGTCCCAGCGGCTTGCGTGCGGCAGCAGAGAAGGCGCTGGACTGGGCGCGGGCGCACGCGCGGCACGGACTCTTCGATGCCGCAGCCTATCCGCGCAGTGCCCTTCGCGCCGACTATCGCACGTCGGTCTCTAAGGCCTGGGGGACGCTGTCCGTTGCCGACAAGCTCGGCTTGCTGCAGTCCGCCAACGCGGCGCTGGCGCTGGATGAGCGGATCGTCGATTGGGCGGCCTGGCTGACCTATCGACGCCGTGAGCAACTGCTGGTGACGAGCGCCGGGGCGGAGGTGTCTCAGGTGCTGGAGTATGTGCATCCCGGACTGCTGGCCGTGGCCAACGCCGGCAGCCAGACGCAGCGTCGACACGGCGGCGGCGCGGACGGGGGGCTCCAGGGCGGGCTGGAGAACATTGAGCTGCTGCGCTTTCTGGAGGATGCGCCACGGGTGGCGGAGGAGGCCATCGCCTTGCTGGAAGCCCCCGAGTGCCCGACGGAGGTGACCGATTTGGTCCTGATGCCGAGCCAGATGGTTCTGCAGATCCACGAAAGCATCGGACATCCGCTCGAGCTGGACCGTATCTTGGGCGACGAGCGCAACTATGCCGGCACCAGTTTCGTGACTCCGGAGATGTTCGGTCACTACGAGTACGGTTCGCGGCTGCTCAACGTCACCTTCGATCCGACGGTTTCCGGAGAGCTGGTCTCTGGCGCGGCGGACGACGAGGGCAGTGAGGCGACCAAGGCCTATCTGATCCGCAACGGCGTCTTGGAACGCCCGCTCGGTGGTGCGCTGTCTCAGGCGCGTGCCGGGCTGCCGGGTGTCTCCTGCAGCCGTGCCAGCGGTTGGGAGCGTCCGCCGATCGACCGCATGGGCAATATCAACCTTGAACCCGGTGAGGGGAGCCTGGCCGACTTGGTTGCGCGCGTGGAGCGCGGCGTGCTCATGGAGAGTAACCGCTCCTGGTCCATCGACGACAGCCGCAACAAGTTTCAGTTCGGCTGCGAGCTGGGTCGGCTGATCCAGGACGGTGAGATCAAGGGTCTGGTGCGCAATCCGGGCTATCGAGGCCTCTCAGCGAGCTTCTGGCGCAGCCTGGATGGCGTTGGCGGCGTCGAAACGCGGGAGGTGCGCGGGGTGCGCAATTGCGGCAAGGGCGAGCCGAACCAATCCGTCTATGTCGGCCATGCTGCGCCGCCTTGTCTGTTCCGCGATGTCGTGATCTTCGGAGGTGGCGAATGAATCCAGAGGCCTTCTTCGACCTGGCGGCGCGGCTGAACGGGGGATTGCGGGGCGAGGAGATCCTCTTTTGCAGCCTCGGCGGCGAGGCGTCGGATTTCGTTCGGCTGAATCGCAATGCGATCCGTCAGGCCGGTCATGTCCGTACCGCCGGGCTCGGGCTCAACCTGATCGATGGCGCTAGACAGGCGGAGGCTGTCTGCGACTTTAGGGGGTCGCCGGAGCAGGACTTGGACGTCGCACGCAGCCTGCTGGACCGGCTGCGTGAGCGGCTCGCCTTCGTCCCTGAGGATCCCTATCTCAACTACTCCAGGCAGGCCGGGGAGTCCATGCATCAGGTCGGCGACGGGCTTCCGAGCACCGCCGGGATGGTGGATGCGCTGATCCAGGCTGCCGATGGTCTCGACCTGGTCGGCATCTGCGCCAGTGGCGACATCGTCGAGGGGCTGGCGAGTTCGCTGGGTCATCGCTACTGGCATCAGAGCAGCAGCTTCAATTTGGATTGGAGCTGCTACCTAGGTGCCGACAAGGCCGTCAAGTCAGGCTACAGCGGGTTCGCTTGGGAGCCCGAGGTCCTGGGCGCCAAGCTGGCGGAGATGCGCGCGGCACTGGATGTGATGGCGCGGCCGGCCAAGGTGATCGAGCCAGGACGCTATCGGGCCTATCTGGCGCCCGCGGCGGTGCAGGAGCTGATGGACATGCTGGCTTGGGGCGGCTTTGGACTCAAGGATCACCGTACCAGTCAGACCCCCTTGCTCAAGCTGATCCGGGGCGAGCGCACCTTTGCCTCTGCGCTGACCATCCAGGAGCAGCATGACCGGGGCCTGACGCCTGGCTTCACCCCGGAGGGCTTCCTCAAGCCCGGCTGCGTCCCGCTCATCAACGCGGGTGCCTTCGGGCAGGCCTTGGTCGATGCGCGCAGCGGCAAGGAGTATGGTGAGGTGGTCAACGCGGCTGCGGACGCACCTGAGTCCCTCAATGTTGCGGCCGGAACGCTCTCCATGGCCGATGCGCACCGGCAGCTCGACACCGGGCTGAGCATCGGGAATCTCTGGTACTGCAACTGGTCGGACATGAATGAGTGCCGCATCACCGGGATGACGCGGTTCGGGACCTTCTGGGTCGAAGGCGGCGAGATCGTCGCGCCCCTGGATGTGATGCGCTTCGACGATAGCCTCTACCACTTGCTCGGTGACCGCCTGGAGGCCCTGACGCGTGAGCGCGAGCTGATGCTCTCGGCGGAGACCTATGATGGACGCTCGAGCGCGAGTGCGTTGCTTCCAGGTGTCTTGGTCTCCGGGATTGACTTCGCGCTTTAGAGCGCCGCGAGCTGGCTCGCTGTCAGGGCGGCATGCCAGCGACCTTGTCTCAAGCGAATGCGGGGCCTGTGCGATCCTGGCTCAGGCTGCTCGCGCTCATTTCAACGGTGTCATCAGCCTGCCTTCGGGGGCTAGAATGTCGGGAAAGGGCCCTGTGCATCAGGCCTGGCTCAACTCTTTACGGAGCCCGAAATGAATCACTGCAGACTCATCTATCGCAGCACCTGCACCGATAAGTTCATGGCCAACGAGGAGCTGCGCGATCTCGTCGAAAAGAGCGCCGAGAACAATCGTAAGCTGAGCGTCACTGGACTCCTCGTGCTCTCGGGCGACCAGTTCCTGCAGGTGCTCGAAGGTCCCGTCGCTGCAGTGAACGACCTTTATGCGCACATCGTTCAGGATAGTCGCCATCATCACCCGAGGCTCATCTCCTACGAGCCGACCGAAGAGATCTATTTCGATGATTGGGGGATGTCCATCGTCGACCTCTACGATCTGCCGAAGGCCGTCCGCGAGATCCTGATCCGCAAGTATTCCTCCAAAGAAGACGCCGTCGAGTTTCCCGAGCGGCTGCATGAGGTCTACGCTTTCTTGTTGGACGCCAAGATCATCTGCCAGGGGCGTCCCTGGGAAGGCTGAGGTCGCGGCTGCCGCGTCGGGGGATTGCGCCTTGCCGATCGGCGCTGGAAACCGTTTCATCTGCGCCGTTCTGCTCGCTGTCGGCGGGGCTGAGGCGCTTGCCCAACCGCTCTATCGCTGGACCCATGAGCAGGGTCTGGTCCACTACAGCGATCAGCCGCCGAGCCAACCGCATCGATCGCTCCATCTGGAACCCGCAACCACGGCCGCCAAGCCATCGTCGCGCGAAGATCCGGATACCTTCTCCGTGTTGAATCAGGCGCGGGTCATGGCGGCGGAGCGGCTGCAGCGCGAGCAGGCGCGTCAGGCGGCGGAGATGCAGCGCTTGGCCCGCGAGCATCAGCGTCTGGAACTGGAGGCGGCGCGGGCGCAAGCACGCCAGGCCGCGGATGGCGTCGCTGCGCGACCCTATTTCGTCCATCCGTTGCCGAGGCCGCCGCGTCCGCCGCTGCGGCCGCCCCCGCCCGGTCACCGTCCCAGCGATCCGTCACAAGAACCAGCCAAGCCGACCCAGATGATTCTGAAGCTGCCGCCGCGGTCGGTCCGCCTCACGCCTTGAGCTTAGGCGCGCCGGCGCTAAGAAAGTGTCCATCAACAACTTCCCCCCTTTCACAAAGGGGGGCTAGTGGGGGATTTCGGGCGGCATCGCTCGCATCGGGAAACAATTGATGGACACGCTCTTAGCATGAAGCTCGCGAATCATGTAACGATGCGAGAACTGACCCCAGTGCCTACTCTGTGAATCTTCAAATAGAACCTCTTTGCTGCTACTCCTGGCCAGGCTCACGGTGATCGGTTTTGTCGCAAAGCAGGCATTAGAAAGCGTCCATCAACAACTTCCCCCCTTTCACAAAGGGGGGCTAGTGGTCTTGAGTGAAAGTCCTAATACTGTTTCTGGGCGATCGATGGCATCCTACTCATCTGTCTTGAGTTTCGCCGATGAGTTGATGACACGATGCCACGCTGTACCCCGATTCCCATTTCCCTCACCGACAAAGAACGTACCCAGTTGGAGGCGTTGGTGCGTCAGCACACCACTGCGCAGCAACTGGCGACCCGAGCCCGAATCATTCTCGCCGCCGACGCCGGCACGGGGGTGCACGAAACGGCCGCCACGTTGCAGGTCAGTCGCTCGTTGGTCCAACGCTGGCGCCGCCGCTGGCGCGAGCGCGCGGATCACCCGGTGCTTGAGCGTTTGAGCGATTGCCCGCGTTCGGGGACGCCGCCGACCTTCACCCCCGAGCAGATCTGCGCCATCATTGCCCTGGCGTGCGAGCCTGCGGTCCGCGAGGGGGTGAAGCTGGCGCGCTGGACCCATGAGGACTTGGCCAAAGAGGCCAAGGCGCGTGGGATCGTCGACGCCATCTCCGCGCACTCCATCGGACGCTTCTTACGCGAGGTCGATCTCAAGCCGCATCGCGTGCAAGGCTGGATCAACACCCCGCGCGATGGTGATTTCGCCGAGCGCTGTCGGGATGTCTGCGAGACCTATCGCCTGGCCCCGGAACGTGCCGCCGAAGGCATTGAGACCCGCAGCATCGACGAGATGACCGGGGTGCAAGCGCTCGAGCGCGCAGCGCCGACCCAGCGTGCCCGCCCAGGGCGCGCCGAGCGGCAAGAATTCGAATACATCCGCCACGGCACTCTCACCCTCATCGCGACCTTCTGCGTGGTCACCGGGCAGGTCTTCTACCATCTTGGCGAGACCCGCACGAGCGAGGACTTCGCCGCTTATCTCGCCGCACTGCTTGCCCAGCGTCCAGCTCAGACCCCGTGGCATCTGGTCATGGACAACCTCAACATCCATTGCTCCGAGGCGGTTGTGCGCCTCATCGCCGAGGCCATCGGTTT
>NZ_JAAIJR010000219.1 GCF_010915725.1 Thiorhodococcus mannitoliphagus | reverse complement strand
TGAGGCGCAGAAGTGCGACTCTTTTGATTCTAAGTCTCTGTTTTATTGGGTGCCATGACTTATTGAGAAGTTATGGGGTGCGCTCGTAAAATATTGATTTAAAATGAAAATACCGCTAGCCTGACGGCTATGGGGCTAGGGGGGATTTCGGGTGGCATCGCTCGCATCGGGAAACAATTGATGGACACTTGCTTAGTACGGGAAACACCATTCCCTTGGATGCCATGTCAGATATCCAAACCCTTTTGGCCTGCTTTCCACGCTCCGGTCGCCTGGAGTGGATCGGCCTCCGCCCCGAGCGGCGTGCCCCCTTGCTGACGCCAGAGTCTGTCATCGCTGTGGCCGGCCAGGGGCTGGAGGGCGATCATTATCGCGCGCGCCGGCGCGGTACGCGTCAGGTCACCCTGATCCAGGCCGAGCACCTGGCGGTGATCGGTGCCCTGCTGGGCCGGGCTCCACCGGAACCAGCAGTCCTGCGCCGTAACCTGGTGGTGTCCGGGATCAACCTGCTCGCACTCAAGGGCCGGCGCTTCCAAATCGGGGAGGCCGTGCTGGAGGGCAGCGGTTTCGCTCATCCTTGTTCGCGGATGGAGGAGGTCTTGGGCGCTGGCGGCTACAACGCTATGCGCGGACATGGTGGCTTGACGGCCCGCGTCGTCCGCTCCGGTCCCCTTGTACTTGGGGACGCCGTCATCGAGCTGGGTCTGGCCGGCGACGGCGCTGAAACCGAGACTGCGTGAATCCGTGACGGCTGGGGTGCTGTTGGACACCCTTTCCTCGCATCAAGACGGCCCCTCGCCGTCACACCTCGACGACGACTTTGCCGGTGGTGCGCCCGCCCTGCAGGGTGCGCAGCGCACGCGGCAGTTCATCGAAGCGAAAGCGCGCGCCGATGTGGGGCGGTGCTGAGTTCAGGGCGAGCGCGGCCGAGGCCGACGCGGGCAGGCGATCGGCGCGTTCGAACAACCAGATGAGGTTGAACCCCATGACGCTGCGGTTCTTGTCGATGAGCGTCATCGGGTCGAACTGAGGACGGCGCAGATACTGCCATGCGAGCCGTAGCCAGTTCGGGCGCGCACCGCTCGGCATGAAATCGGCGGCACCGTAGAGTACGTGGCGTCCCTCAGGGGCGAGGCGCTCGAACGCTGGCCGGAAGAAGGAACCCGCGATGGCGTCGAAGATCAGGTTGAAGTGCGACGCACCAATGGCGGCAAGCGCCGCATCGAGCTGAGCCCCGAAGCGCGCCGCATCGCGCACCACGACCTGGTTCCGGACAAGGCCGTACGCTTCGAGCAACGGGAGCTTGTCGCTGTGACCGATGGTCCCGATCACCGTGGCGCCGGTCGCGCGCGCCATGGCCACCGCGTGCAGCCCGACCCCGCCCGCGGCCGAATGGACGAGTGCGACCTGGCCTGGCGCGAGCGCGCCGAGGTGGACGAGGCCGTACCACGCGGTCAGCGCCTGCACCAGGTACGCCGCCCCCTGCGCCATCGTCCAGGTCTCCGGGAGTGGCACGAGGTAGCGCGTGTCGGCGTTCAGCGCTGTCGCGTATCCACCGAAACGCGTGAGCACCATCACGCGATCGCCGGGAGCAAGGGTCGTCCCGGCGGATTCGCCGCTCGCGCGCGGCGGACCCAGCGCCTCGACGACGCCCGCGCACTCGAGCCCTGGGACGAAGGCGCCCCGTGGCGTCGCCGAGTAGAGACCCAAGCAAGCGAAAACGTCCGCGAAGTTGAGGCCGATGGCCTCGACGCAGACGCGCGCCTCTCCCTCACCAGGTGGGGGCAGGTCCTCGGTGACCTGAGCGAGCCGTTCGAGCGATCCCGCCGACGGGATCCGCCATGCGCGGCGCGTCGTCATCGGTTTGCCTCAACGCGGCTGGGATGACGCGGTTGTCGACCGCGCCGGGGTTTCCGAGGGCCTGTGTCGCCTCTGTCGCTGTGACGCGCAGCGAGCCCGGTTCGAGCAACGGGGCGGCATCCGAGCGAGAACATGAGTCTCTTCAGCTGAAGACGGGTGTTCCAAAGCATTTTTCTTTTGTTTTACAGCCGCCCGGGTGTCCTGGAGAAGCTGCTCTTAGTCGTCATTCCATCATCTATATGGCCCGTGCGATGGTGATCAGCAGCTTAGCCGATGGCTCGGCTACTGATCCAATGTCGGCGGGCGCGCGCACTCACCGGCGAGACTGCGGCACTGCCGACAGCGGCAGCCGTCCATGCCGCTCGCGAACACTGACTCAGGGCTTCTGTGCCGATAGCGAGCAGTTGCGTCAGCAGGTCCAGCCGATCGGCAAGCTTCTGGTGAAGGACCAAATCAAGGTGCATGGCGCGGCTCGGGATCGAGCTTCGGATACTGCGACCACTTGTTCCTTACTGCTCTCGGCAAATCGGCATTGGCGCCCGTGAGGGTGCCGGATGGTCCCGCTTGTACTGTGCGAGGATCGGCTCGAGCCTTTTCTTCGGCCAATACTTCGGCGCACGGATGTCCTTCAAACAGGACGCATTCCAATATAGGCCGGCCCGCGATAGCGATCGGCCGGCCTTCACCGCTTGCGCGACGGCCTCGATGTCGGTCGCCTCGGGGTAGACGTACAGGGTGGTTGGACCGGTCTTTGTGATCGCGATGATGTCCTGGGCGTCAGACGGCGACCAGCTGGTGCAGCCACTGCTGCGGCCGCCAGAGTAGTCCACGAGCTTTCCCAGCGGGACATAACCCGCGTCATTCGCGTGGGGGCTGAGCGGATCTCTGAGCCGACAAGCTCCCTTGATCAAGACCGCCGCATGTCCCCCGATCGCGCGCTGTCTGGCGTTTGCGGTCTCGCCTTCGCCCTCGAACTGAACGAAGGAGCGCGTCAGCACCGCTTTTTGTCTCGCTGAGACGCGGTAGTAGCCTTTGAAAGACGTTCTTATCTCGTCAGTGACATAGACCCCGCCGGCCGTCAGCTTCGATCCCAACGCGTTGCTGAAATGCTTTGCGCACCGTCTACCGTTGGTGAAATCCGCGATTCCTTGCAGTTTGCGGCCGCCGCCGTGGCCCGAGGAGACCGCGCGAAACGACCGTTCGGCTTCGCAGATGATGTAAAAGCGATGCCTCAATCCGCCGTCGCTTGTATCGTGGGGTCGTGTGGCGTCCATCGCGAAGTAGCAGGGATTCCTCACGGCACCTTCGCGCACCTTTCGTAGGTATAGCGCCCGCGCCCGCTGCAAGACCACTGATGTGATTTCATTGGGGCCTTCGCCGACATGGGCCTTCAGCCAGGTCGGGATGCCCGATGGCAGTTCCGTCGCGAAGGATTGCGGCGACGCCGACATCACGCCGAGAATGATAAAGAGACGGATAAGCGCCGGAAGGCTGCATCTGGCTGGCATTGATCAACGCTCTTGTCGCAGGGACTTGGGATTGAATGAGAGGCACTCTCCCCGCTGCCTATTCCAGTGAAACTGGACACCCCATCCGGGGGAAAGTGGACAGTGATCCTTGGGCCTCGACGCGGGTACGTCGTTGTTACTGCGCTATGGCCTCGTTTGTCAAGCGTGGCGCAGAATGCCTGCGGCCGGAAGCCACCCCTTGCAGCAACTGGACCGATCGGTCGCGGACATCCTGCAGCGAGGCCGGAGCCTTGAGGTACCGGGGCTACTCCGACAGTCCGGCAGCGCGAAGATCCTCGACGAAGGCGTTCATCAATGCCTCGTCTTGAATCGGATGAGCGGCTTTCTGATGGGAGATGGTGTCGGTTGGACTCAGCATCTGCACTTCCTGCACCTCCCACTCGGCGTCATCTTGGCGGCCGGCGCGAACGTAACTGGCTGCAAGGTGTAGCCTGATCGGGACGGCGTTCTCGTTGCGGGTCTTGGCCGCTTCGAGCGCTTCAATCGCCTCGTCGATGCGGCCAAGACTGTAGTAGGCCCTGCCCAGGTTGTAGGGGTAGTCCCAAGTGTAATAGGGGTTGAGCTGCATCCCCTTCTTGATCAGCGCGATGGCTGATTCCGGTTCGCCCAGGGCATTCTTGATCAAGGCCAAGAGGCCATAGCCGTCCGCGTAGTTGGGAGTCAATGTGATGGACTGCGTGGCGGCGGCTTCGGCCAACGGGTACTCCTTGCGCATCAGATGCACGAAGCCAAGCGCCCAGTAGGTTTGCGGGATGCTGTTGTCGAGGTCGACTGCCTTGCGGGCGACTTCGAGCGCGCGCTCGAGCGTCAGTTGAGGGTTGTCCGCCCAGCCGCGGCGGTAGCGGAAGGCCAGCGTGTAGGCGAGGGCACCATAGGCACGGCCATAGCCAGGGTCCAGCTCGATGGCCTGGCGATACATGGCTTGCGCCTCGCGATTGCTGTCCGGCGTGCTGATCTTCGCCAACCGCTGCCCTTCCTGAAAGGCGTCGTAGGCGGCGAGGTTGTTGGTGGTCCGACGTGCTAGGCGCTCGGTCTCTTGGCGGGATAGCTTGATGGCCAGCGCGTCGACGATGTTGCGTGTGAGTTCGTCTTGTACTGCGAAGACGTCGGCGATCTGCCGGTCATAACGCTTGGCCCATCTTTGCAGGCCGTTGCGGGCATCGACTAAGCGGGCATTCAACCTGACGGTGCCCGCCTGACGGCGGATGTTGCCTTCGAGGACGAAATCGACGTTGAGGTCGGCGGCCAGTTCGCGTGCTGGAATCCGCTTGCCCTTGAAGGTGAATGAGGTGTTGCTCGCGATCACCAAGAGGGCGGGAAGTCCTGAGAGGTCGGTGATGAGGTCCTCGCTGATCCCGTCGGCGAAGGCTTCGAACTGTGGATCGTCGCTGAGGTTGTCGAACGGCAGCACGACGATCGAGGGCGCGCGGCCCGCAGTTGCGACCGGAGGTGGGGGCGCTTCCAGGGTCGCGGTGGACCAAACCAAGAAGAGCGTCGTCCCGAATCCTGCCAGCACCGTCAAGGCAGCCATGATCAGCAGGGCCTTTGCGTTCATCGCGCGTCGCCATCTCGGAGCAGCAGGCGCCTGCGTGCTCAATAGGCTGATCCCCGTTCTTTCGGCGGGCGCGGACTCAGCTTCACTCAGGCCGGGCACAGTCGAGCGACGATCGTCGTCAGCGTCCAGATAACGGACAGGCGCGACCAGGCGGTAGCCGCGCTTTGGGATGGTCTCGATGATACTCGGCTCTTTGGCCTGGTCGCCGAACGCCTTTCTGAGCTTGATCACGCTCTTGGTGACCGCGTCGTAACCCACCAGAGCGCCGCGC
>NZ_JAAIJR010000218.1 GCF_010915725.1 Thiorhodococcus mannitoliphagus | reverse complement strand
AACGGTTCTGCCTGGCGCCAAAAATCATCGGACATCTCTTGAAAGGCCATGGCATCCTCGATACGCGTGATTGTCGTACCTAAGATACTATCTTATTTGGCATTTTAATTATTAAGCATTTTCTGTTCCGGATATCCTCTAAGCCGGATACCGAACGAGGGTTGATCCGGGGTGAGCGCCGGCGCTGGCCGGGCTGTTCGATCAGCCGCCGCGCCTCGATCTCCCCTGCCAGCACCGCGTTGGCCAGGACCACTGCACACCCGATCGCCGCGCGCCGCGCGCGGTCGCGGCAAGGGGCTGGCCCCGTCTAAGCATCCATCCCGACCTGGCCTGATGACCGCTGGGCCGGGTGCGCAGGAGCCAGTCTCATGGGGTATGACAGTCCAGCGGGCGCATCCCTGTCCATCACCAACGCCGCCTTCCTCGAGGCGGTCTTCCCCAAGCTCAACCCCGAGGAATATCTCTGGTGCGCCAGCTTCGTCACCGATCCTGGTCAAGCCAGTGCGGCGCAATGGGGCGGTTATCCGGTCAGAGCGCCGGTGCAGGATCACACGGAGCGCAACACCTATTTCTGCGTCGCGGCGCTCAGCCCCACGCCCACGGGTCAGCGGCATCGACGCAAAGAGACCTTCTCACGCTTGTGCGTGGTCGTGCTCGATGACGCGCAGCCGGTCGCCGAACTCTCACCGACCTGGGTCCTCGAGACCTCGGTGCCCAACGAGCGGCCCAAGCTCCAGGTGGGCTATCGGCTGCATGAGCCATTAGCGGATCTGGCGAGCGCGCAGCGCCTGCACCAAGCGCTGGCCGAAGCCGGACACCTCCAGGCCGATCGCAACGGCAACAATCCGGTGCGCTATGTCCGCCTGCCGGTCGGCTCCAACACGAAATACCGTCCCCCTCACCCGCACCGTCTGCGCCAGTTCAATCCAGAAGCCAGCGTCAGTCTGGAGGTGCTGATCCAGGCACTCGGACTGAATCGCGTCGCAATCCTCGGTGGGAAGCCCTCCGGATCTCCGACAACGACCGGCACCCCCTGGATCAAACAGGCACGCAAGCTCGCGTGGGATGCGGCGCGACGGACCCTCGACGATCCGACACGGGGCCGCCATGCCGAGCTGTTTCGACTCGGCGCCTATGCCGCGCGCGATGGATTGCCACTCGACGCCATCGACTTCCTGCTTGAGGAATTCGCGCAGCACATGCGCTCGACGAACACCCAGGGGGAGGTCGTCCCCATCCACATCGCCGCCGAGCGACGCACGCTGCAGGATGGGTTCGAGCGTGGACGGCGGGATCGGAGTCAGGCTCTTCCGCATCCAGAGGCTCCGCCAGTCGTCACTCGCGAGGCAAAGTCGTCCGGCACTGCTCGGAGCCTACCCCCTAACGCCAGGGGGTCGGCGCCCTTGGACGCCTTGGGAGAGGTCAGTCTCGTCAATGCCGCGCGCATCCCGATCACGCCCATCCGCTGGCTGTGGTCGGGCTGGCTCGCGGCGGGCAAGGTGCACGTGCTCGCGGGCGCCCCCGGAACCGGCAAGACGACGGTCGCCATGGCGCTGGCCGCCACCCTGAGCCTGGGCGGACGCTGGCCTGATGGCGCGCGTGCACCCGCGAGAAATGTCATGATCTGGTCGGGCGAGGACGACCCCAAGGATACCCTGGTGCCCCGTCTGGTGGCGGCCGGCGCCGACCTCAGCCGTATCGATCTCATTACCGGCTATGTCGATACGCAGGGCTCACGCGCCTTCGATCCGGCCCGCGATACGCTCGCCCTTGACGAGCATATCGCCACCCTGGACACACCCCCTGCCCTGCTGATCCTGGACCCGATCGTCTCGGCCGTGGGTGGGGACTCACACAAGAATGCCGAGGTCCGGCGCGGACTGCAGCCCTTGGTCGATCTGGCGATGCTACGCGGCTGTGCGGTGATGGGGATTTCGCATTTCAGCAAGGGCTCGGCCGGTCGCGAGCCGGTGGAGCGCGTCACCGGCTCCCTCGCCTTCGGCGCCCTGGCGCGTGTCGTTCTGGTTACGGCCCGCCTACCGGAGAGCGAGGGCGGCGGACGGCTGATCGCTCGTGGGAAGTCCAACATCGGCCCCGACACGGGTGGATTCGCCTATGACCTGGAGGTCTGTGACGTCGAGGCGGGGATCGAGACAACACGGATCCTGTGGGGACAGGCGCTGGAAGGCAGCGCCCGCGATCTGCTCGGCCGCTCGGAGCTCACCGAGCTGCCCGAAGAGCAGACGGCCACCCGCGAAGCCATGGATTGGCTTGCCGACTACCTCCGCACTGGACCGGCCAAAGCCAAAGACGTGCAGCGGGAGGCGCGCGAGGCCGGGATCAGCGAGAAGGCGCTCCGCACGGCGCGGGAACGACTGGGGGTCAAACCCACGAAAAGTGGATTCTCGCAGGGATGGCGCTGGGCCTTGCCTCGCGAAGATGCCCAAGATGCCCAAGATGCCCGCGTCATTGACCAAGTTGCCCACCCGCCTGAGGATGGCATCTTCGGGGATGAAGGGCATCTTCGGGCCGAGGATGGGGCCGCTCACGGAGAGCCGAGCGACGCGCCGAACACGAATCGCGCTGAGACTGAAGCACCTGTTGTCCCCAGCGCAGAAGGCGATGTCGAGATCATCTGACATGGATGCCACCGCCTTCCTCCGCGAGCTCACCCAGTATGGCTATGCCGTATCACGGGCGGGCGATCGTTTGCTCGTGTCCCCGAAAAGCCGTGTCAACGAGCGACTGCGGGCACGGCTGCGGACCTACAAGCCAGCGCTGCTGGCCTTGCTCGCTGACGCTTCGGAGCCACCGTCATCGGTGGAGGCGGACACCGATCGGAGCCTGCCACGGCGGTCGGACCCACCACCCTTGTCGGAGGAAGAGCATGAGGCGATCCTCGAAGCCATCGCCGAACGGGCAGCTATCCGTGAAATGGAAGGGAGCCAATCCCGAAGCTTCGCCGAGCGGGAGGCAAGAGCCGCCATGCGCGTCTACCGGGTTCTGTTGGAAACAACGCCTGGGCGCGCGCACTGGGCCACCTTGATCTTACCCGGCTGCAACCAAGCCGAAGCCACTACCCACGCCCGTCGGCGCTGGCGATCCTCCCGGATACTCGCCCTGGTCACAAAGGAGCTGGACGAAGGCGACCTCCGATAGCCGCGCGGGCTATCCGCTCAGACTGGTGCCGGTGCCAACTGTCTCCCACAGGCGCTTCGTGAGTACACTAGGTTATCACCGTGCCCCAACCAGCCGCCAGCCGATCCGCTCTTCAGGCACTGTTCTTTCCATGCGCGAGCCTCAGTTTTCAGCAACAGACGCCCGCTCCAGTCTGATGGTGCGAGAGTCGTCGCGGTGCAACGAATGACAGCAGTCGACCCAATGGAGACATTGGCTCTGCGAACAATGACGGCGGCCATGCAACCCAGATCGGACATTGCGAGAGTCGTCTTGTTCATTACTGACGCCGTCGATCTCGTCCGTGTGCGGGGCGCCCGCTTGGGAAGACCCGCCCGTCGAAGTCGTGCCCGACTGGAACGCCCTAGCGCAACCACCACCCGAGTACCGCTTCGACCAACGGCTGCAGTGGTAGCCTCCTCCCGTCGGCTAGCCACGCAGGCGACCCGCTATCCCCTGCATCCGCGTTCCCGTCAAGCGCTGCCGCAAGCTAGCCCGACACCCTCCCCGACGCGGTCTGCTCCTCATCTCTCACAGTCGGCTCGCGCTGTGCCCTTGCGGCGATTTTTCCTGCGGTGCTACCGTCCCCGGACTTCTGCCGCGGTGCGGTTGGACTTCCTATCCCCGGGACGGATTTACTCACTCCGCGCAGCGATTTCGCTATCCGAGCGCGACGCCCGCGCGGAGGCCGTCGGCAATGACCGGCGCCGAAATCTCGCCAGGAACCTCAAATGTCTGCAACCGGTCCCTTCAAGCCACTGTTCAACCGCGGCGTGGTCGAACTCGAGTCGCCGGGCGTCGATCTGGATGTTGAACACTGTGCGAACTGCGCCCTCCGGCATTCGGCCGGCTTGAGCCCCTTAGGTAGCCCGCGTGCGATGATTCGATCAGCCTTTACTCGCATCCGCGTCTTCTTGCTACTGCCACTGCTGCTCGTGGCTGCCACCAATCATTGCGTCGCGCAGGAGGTAGCGCCTGCCAGCCCTGCCGCGCGGCTCGCGCTGACTGCGGCGGAGCAAGCCTATCTTGCGCAGTTGGGGGCATTGAGGGTTTGCACCTTTCCCGACTGGATGCCCTATGAGCAAATCACCGCCAGCGGGGAGTATCGCGGGATCGGCGCCGACCTGACCGCGTTGCTGGACGAGCAGCTCGGCGTGCCGCTCACGCTGTTGCCAACGCGCACCTGGTCCGAGTCGTTGGCCAAGGTCCGCGATGGTCGCTGTGATCTGCTGCCGATGACGATGGACGTGCCGAGTCGTCACGCCTACCTTGACTTCTCGGCCCCGTTCACGGCGCAGCCCTTCGTCATCGCCACCCGGCGCAGCCACCCCTTTATCGCGACGCTGGCGCAGCTCGACGACGCAAGCGTCGCGGTTGTCGAGGATGTCGCCGTCGGCGAGCTGATTGCCGCGCGGTATCCACGACTCAAGCTCGTGACCGTTGCCAACGTGACCGAAGGACTGGAGTTGGTTCGCCAAGGACGCGTCGTCGGATACGTGGACTCGCTGGCCACCATTGCCTACCAGCTGCAGCGGGAGGAATCGATCGACATCAAGGTCGCCGGCACGCTCGGTTTCGACCTCCAGCTCAGTATGGCAACCCGAGCGGACCAGCCGCTGTTGGGAGTCGTGATCGCCAAGGCGCTGGATGCGATCGGTCCGTCGGAGATCGACCGTATCGTCAGTCGTTGGCTGTCCGCCCAGTACCAGCCGCCGCGCAACGCGGCCTGGCTATGGATGGTCCTCGCCCCGACGGCGCTCGTCATGCTCGGACTCTACCTCTGGAATCACTGGCTGCGGAAGGTCAATCGTGCCCTGGCCGAGGCCCAGGCGGAGTTGGCCGAGAAGAGCCAAGCGCTGGAGCGCCTCTCAGTCACCGACAGCCTCACCCAGCTCAGCAATCGGCGAAAACTGGATGAGGTGCTGAACCGATCCGTCGAGCTGAGTCGTCGTAACGCCCGACCGCTCGCGCTGATCATGCTCGATCTCGACCACTTCAAGGTGACCAACGACAGCTATGGGCACCAGGCCGGCGACCAAGTCTTGCAGCAGGTCGCTGCATTGATCCGCGAACAGTGCCGCAACAC
>NZ_JAAIJR010000217.1 GCF_010915725.1 Thiorhodococcus mannitoliphagus | reverse complement strand
CGTATTTATTTATCGATTCAAGCCAGAATTATAACACCATTTCAGCGAGTTAATGGGCGTATGTCAGGAGTTCTGCAGTGTGCCCGCAGCGCTTTGGAGCGACCTGATCCTCGATCATGATGCCGGCGAAGCCTGCCGTCGCATATTGCTCCAGCGTACGACGCACGTTGGCCGGATTGCCGTATCCGGTGTCCCCGTCACCAATCACCGGAATGTCGATGGCCTGGCAGATATTGCGTCCCTGGTCGACCATTTCGCTGACCGAGATGAGGCCGGTGTCGGGCACGGCCAGGCGGGCGGCGGAGACCGCGAACCCGCTCATGAAGGTCAGGGGGAATCCCGCCTCCTCGATCATCCGCGCCGAGAGTGCATCGAAGCAGCAGGGCATGAGTCGCAGCTGTTCTTCTGCAAGGAGGGGCCGCAGCCGATTGGCTGGGGTGTCGCGTTGGTGCATGTCGAGCGTCTCTTGATGGATGGGGCACGGACTCGGACGGGCGCTTTTCGCACTGCCACTTCAGGGCGCTTGAAGGCATGCGTCTCCGCCTCGTTCGCTCCAGTCGGGACCCGATCAACGACGCCGAGGAAATGCCGCCGCAGGCTGCTGCTCAGCGCGCTGGCGTGGCGGCTCCCATCATCTACTCCTTGACGATGCGGCATCAGTGCCGGATGGGAGACGCAGCGGCGAGTGTCGCCGGGTGAGTGCGCTTGGGCGCTGTGGCTTGGAGGCGACCGAGGCGGGATTCGGCTCCCTCTCGGGCGAGACTCAGTAGTGCGGCGGTCGCTCGTCGTCGATGGGATCCGGCCGCGCTTGCGCCATCTGGGCGAGAAGCTCACGCAAACGCTCGATGTCGCGCCTGAGGGCGTCGATCTGGGCTTGCTGCTGCGTCACGACCAGGTTGAGCGCCTTCATGTCGTCTTCCTGGTAGGTGAGTCGCACTTGGAGGTCGGTGATGGCTTCTTCGCTGCTCATGACGCGGATCTTCCAGGGCGGATCGAAGGACCATGCTCGACGACTCGTACCGAGCTTGAGGGCGTCGAGCACTCGCGTATGATCCTTGAAGGCAAACCTCGATCCGGCGCCAGCTGGAATGAGATTCTGGCGTTGATAATCGGACCCTCCAGTCGGTTGAGTCGACACCGTGCATCCTTCAGGCAAAGCGACGTGGGAGCGGGGGCCCCCCCCCCGAGGCCCCCCCCCCCCGGCGGGGGCGCCCCCCCCCCCCCGCGGGGGCCCGGCGGGGGGGGGGCCCCCCCCGCTCCCACCGGTCGTGCGCTTGGACCGAAGAATGATCGAGGCCGCTGGTAACTCTAGTCGGTCGGAGTCCGCAGTCGCCGGGAAAGCCGACGCCGGCTCCTGCCAGGACCAGCCTGGACGGTCGCCGCAACGCTCAACGACGAGCTTCTCATTGCCCCTCCCTCGGTCCGGGTTTACGATCGAACCGTGTCCGTCGATCTCATCAGCACTGCGCAGGAAGGTGTCGGATGGGGGATCCCGTTTCTCTCTAGTACGGCGGGCTAAACCCTGTTTTGGTGTCGCGAATACATGGCGTTAGGCGCCTAGCTGCGGTGTTGGCGCGGGATTTCCGAGTTTTGGCCGGGCCGGGTGCTAGACCGAATCTGTCTAGTACAGGAATGAGAGAATCCGTCTAGTGCCATATTTGGGGATTCTGTCTAGTCAACTGTTAGCTGGATGTGGCGGCCTGTTCGCTCATTCAATTTTTCTGGGAAAATCATGCTATTCAAGCAGCCAGTGGAGCCCGTTTTAATTCAGAGAGTCGAAACCCAGCGTCGTGCAGAACTGGAATTGCTAGACTGCGATCTGTCAGAACCACGTTTCTTGACAAGAGAAGAACTTATTGCATATCAAGTTCAACCGGATTTTGATGCGGCGGAATATTTCCGACAGTTAGATTCAAGTGAAGATGAAGAAATCGACGAGGAATTTTTCAGAAGGTACTTTTCGGACGATGACACCTATAATTGTCACAGCTACGAAAATACTGTAGATCACGTCGCCATAAAACTTGATCGTGGAGACTCTATATTGTCAGTATCAGCCCTAAAGCTGATAGAAGAAGGTATCGGGTTAGTAGATTACGACAATCAGATTGAAGTCATTTCCGCGAAAGGCTCTCATATTTTTTGCATTAACCAGGAATGGGTTGGCGGCGACGCCTATAGCACTCTTTTCATAGATTTCAGCAAAGACACTCCAGTATTCGTCAAGGCTTTTGATGGATTTGATTTTGGTCGTATTAATGGAATCGCTACTTTATCGAACGGTATTACCGTTGTGCGCTTATACCCCGATGATGAAGAAATCAAGATCCTTAACTACCAAGGATTCATTACTCAAGGTTATGCAGAAGGACGAACACTTGAATTAGCAAAAGAAGAATTTTCAATAATACCAAAGGTTTGGTGATTGCCTTGACAGCTAACACGGCGCTCAAGCCGACCCCGCGCGGTCGGGGTCGTGAGCTGCGCTCAAATAGTGCCGCGCGCGGGGCGGCTTATCTTGGGCGTTAGCCATAAAGAAAAACTCAATGAATATACCGTCAGAAATAATAGATGATGCGCTAGGCAGCTTAGTGGTCGTCGAAGAAACTGCTTATTATTCTGAAATTCCTTGGAGTCGAAATATAGAAATAGGTATCTTCATTCATGTTACACCAGAAAATTATGAGAGTCGAATTCAAAACGCCAAAAGAATGCTCCCTATTCTTCAGAATTTTGAACAAACCCTTCTGGATACAGGAATTAATCATCTGCTTAACAGTAAAGTCATTGATGATTCGTTCGATTGGAATGAGATGTTCTTGCATAATTCCTCGGAGACATCTATAGAATTCAATAAAGATGGAAGCGGCCAGTTTGTTTATCTTGTAATGATTGCTGGAAGTATGATAATTAAATTTGATAAAGACGGTAACTTCAAAGACGTTCAAGCTATGAATGGCTAACATGCGTCTCCATGCGACCCACCAAAGCGGTGCGCCTATCGGCTTACCGCTTTGGTGGGCGCCTGAGCCTTGACGTTGGGCGCTAGCACAGACGCAGGGTCAGCAAGGGTCAGAAGGGTCAGAAGGGTCAGAAGGGTCAGAAGGGTCAGAAACGCGAAAACTTTAACGCAGAGGAATGTAGGAGCAATCATGAATGACGAAGAGATACGTAAGAAAGCCATAGAAGACATTCGTGAAGGTGGCTATCAGTATGCAGATGGTTATTGCAGCGAAGGATTTGAGGATTGGGAGCTGGAAATAACGAAAGAAAATGTCTATGAAGGAATTGTGGAAGGAGCTTCAACCCATGGCATCTGGGAGGATTTCTTAGACAGTGGAGAAAGCGAAAGGATGGTATACATGAAATGGTTTGAGAACAACATTGATGACTACTTTTTTGAAGGCATCCGTCGCCGAGTTGACGAGTTCTTCCAAGATAGATAGATCGGGGCTTTCATCGTTGCATCTTATGAATCATGCCCTCTTGCCCTAGGGATAAGGGGCCAGTAGGGATAAGGGCAATTCCAGGGACAGTTTAAACTCCGGAAGCCCGTGCGGGTGACTGAAGAGAAGAAATCGCCTAACACGCCCATAAAGCCGAGGCCATACTGCGCATCGAACTCGGAGCAATTTCGTAGTGTTGTGGTGGCGCAGTATGGCCCAGCTTATGGGTGACGTTAGGACTCAAGAGACGACGCCGAACACCATGTTCTCTGCTGGAATTCAGTTTTACTAGAATACTTGCCACTGCAAAAAGCACGATGCCAACAGTAGCTACGCATCATTTTACTAAGCACACGGAACAAGAGGCTAAGTGAGCATAAAAGATAGAATAGAATTCATGATCAGTGAATTTGACCTATACGGCCCAATCATATTTGATACCGGTGGCGCGCAGCTCGCCTATGCTGGCAGTGATGGAGCCGGATGGCTTCCTATTGACACTGGTCCGCTTCATGAGTTAATTATTTCAGAACATAAAGCCTCTGTGCTAGATGATTATCTGTCGCAGGTTAAGCACGTAAAACTGACAAATAGCTTTGATAATTTCATCAAATTTATTCAGCAGCGCCTAACACTTGATAATGATGAGGCCAAGGCAATATTTTCGCACATAGATCAATATCATACTTATCCTTCAGCTTGCTATTATTACATTGATTCCATCGGTAATTACGTTTTTTCCGAATGGCCTCTTGAGTTGTATCGTTCACTAATCGATATTGAACCATGGGAGACCATGTCGGACGAAAATTTAGAATTGTGGCTAGACACATTAGAGGGGCCAATCTCAATCCAAACGTAACTTATTAACTAATTAAAATTAGAATACACATATCCCGGCTCACCGTAAAATTTTTTCTTAAAAATCAGTTTTTTAAAATTATTATATTAAGTGACAGCGTATAGCTTATTTTTTAATGCATCACTTAAGAAAAATCGGGGGCATGTAATCCAACATTGACCTAACGAATAAGGTTAGATCGTCCGAGCGAAGCGAGCGACGATCTGAACCGGTTGTTGGACAAGCCCGGGATCGAGGAGGTACGCAGGGGGTATAGAAAATAGCTTTTCGAGGCCGCGGGCTCGCGGAGCCTTGGAGCGCAGTTCCGGGGACAGTTTACCTAACTCCGGAAGCTCGCAGGAACAGAAAAGAGGACGGATTTATTTATTCGCAACAAACCGGATCTTGGACCAGAACGGAAGCAGCTTTCATGTTCGAGACCTCCCTCGCTCCGCCGAAGAGGCCAAATTTAAAATAAATCTGTCCCCTTTTCTACTCTTTTCTACTCGCTTCGCTCGGACGATCTAACCTTATTCGTTGGCGCTCGGTACAACTTTATTTTTGTTGAGGCTTCTTAATGACATACACGACCATCGACTATCTTCCTGACTTGACAGCTTCAGAGATGGCGACTGCATCAAAGTTAACATTTCAAGAATATACTTATGCTGAAAACGATTGGGACTTCCGAGCTTATTACGGAACATCAGAGGATTATGCGGGGTTGAAAGATCTTTTTGTTTGGACCGCAGTCAAAGGTGCTACATATGATATATTTAGTCATAGCTTTTTTGAGCCATTCCTAATTCAGGTCTATGATTTCGAAGGCAATGTTATTGCGGTTGAGTCTGGAAGAGACGATAGATATGGAGTTCCGGGGACAGTTTACTCAATTCCCCACAAGCGCCGACCAGCGGATAGTTAATCAATTGCCTAACACGCCCATCAATCCGAGACCATACTGCGAATCGACCTCAGGGCCTCGATCATCCTTTGGTCCAAGCGCACAACCGGTGGGAGCGGCGCCCCGCCGCGACGGTCGCGCGATCGCG
>NZ_JAAIJR010000216.1 GCF_010915725.1 Thiorhodococcus mannitoliphagus | reverse complement strand
CGCCACGATCCCGGGCTTGTCCAACAACCGGTTCAGATCGTCGCTCGCTTCGCTCGGACGATCTAACCTTATTCGTTATGCTTCTTGTTTGAAATTCGTCAAAAAGACGGCTCTTTCCAATAGTAATATAAAATAAAACAAATACACACGAGCAGAACAGGAAAGCTTAATAAAAACAAATGTCGCGCATACCTCTCACGAAAGATGTTCAATTCAATCCAATTGTATGCCATATCGCTACTGAACCCAATAGCAAGAAGCAATAATGCATAGTACCATTTCACAAAATATCCGTAATAAATGACAAAACCATACTGAAACATAATCACTGCAACCGCAAACCCAGCAATAAACCTTTTCAACCCCTTTTTCGAAACATTAAAATACCGTTTTTCTTTAATTTGATTATATTGATAATTTGAAAATATTGACAATACACAGTAATCGAGAATCAAATAGAATGGTAAATGTTCCATTTTTTGCGAATTGTTCTGCTCGGCGTATTCTTTCAAAGTATAACGCTATGCTCAGCCGAGTCGGTTGAGCGAGAACGAAACCGGCTTCGGCTGGAGCACATCGTTAGGAGATAATTGTCGGTTCGATTCACTTGTCGCGAATTAAATCGAACCTGGACCCTTTAATTTGTCGACCCTTTAATTTGTCGATCCGAAGCGCCTGATCGCTCAGCTCAAACCCCGCCCCAAGCTGAAATGGGCCTTGGTCATCAGTTGGGCCGGTAGGGTGGACGAGCGAGAGCGAAGTCCACCGAATCCCGCGTCGGCGTTGGTGGACTGCGCTGCGCTTGTCCACCCTACGGAAGACGACTGGCCGAAACGATGATCGACGCCCTGAAATGCCCGTGCTGTGGGGCTGACATGGTGATCGTGCAAACTCGCTTGCCACCGCGCTCATTACAACCGCCCCAGACGCCAGCCCTTGAGGCAGCGGAGGCTGTGGCGATGTAACCGCTCCCGAAAGACCGACCCCGGGACTGCGGCGTCTTCCGGTCGACGCTGGCGCTCGCCTGAAATTCCGGCACAATGCCCACGCTGACCACCGCAGGGCGCCATCTTGACCACGATGGCGGCTGAACAGCCGCGGCTCGGCACCTCCTCGTGAGCCTCCAGGGCTCCGCGAGCCCTCGGCCTCGAAAAGCTATTTTCTATACCCCCTGCGTACCGCCACGATCCCGGGCTTGTCCAACAACCGGTTCAGATCGTCGCTCGCTTCGCTCGGACGATCTAACCTTATTCGTTAGGCAAATTCTCTGGAAATGTTGGGGTTCGTACCTCGACCTCTCAGAAATATTTGCCCCAGTTTCGCTTGACTCCATAATAACATTCTTAGCACTCATAAGAATTAACGTCATCATGAGTGTTAATGAAAAAACGATTATTAAGGTTAACCTGTCTACATATGACAATGACAGTCCAAGTTTTGGAATAAAGTATTTTGTTAAAAACCCAAAAGACAGAAAGTTATTAAATAATAAAAATGGGTTATTTAATAGCATAACAAACGCCGATGTTAACGTATTTTCGCGAATAAAAATCTCAAAAAAAATCAACAGGATCAATATCGGAAAACTCAGCACTGACCATAAACCGATATATAAAACCACGATCAAGAATGGCTTTGAAATAGATTCTCTTTCACGTTTCATTCAAACCCTAATGATCTTTTTTATCACGCCCGTTTTCGATCTGTTTTGTAGCCTAACGTCAAGGCTGGCCCGCCGCTTGTTAGCCGATCATTTTTTCGTACTCATCGTGCCTTCCGATCCAGAACCAGATCTAACCATCATGTGCTTCAACTGCTAGAGCGCGATAGTCCAGGGTGACTCTGGCGGAGCAAAAATCGCCAACCTTCTTGAAGTGAATCGACGGATGGCGCGAATTTTCTCGCAACAGCGCAGAGGCGGCATCCGCACGCCGTCTAATACTGTCGGGCAGTTTGTGGTACCGAGCCCAAAAACCCGGGTTCGTAAAGTGATTCAAATAGGGGGCGTCCGGCCGGCCGCGTGGTCCGCTAGGGGCTTTTCCGCAAGTGCTTTCAGTTTTCCCGACTTTGAGTCCTCTTCGATTTGGCGATCCCATTCTTCCCATGCTTGTTCCCGGAACCAAGTCCGGAATTCTGCGAATTCGCTCGGGCTGAGGTTGCGAACGCGCTCCTCGATTTGCTCTACCTCGGTCATCGCTCGGCCTGTCTGTGGTTGGTAGGGATCTATTGCGCTTGAGGTCTTCTCGGCTAACGCCAGCCTCGGCCGCCGCGAGCGTAGCGAGCGGTCGGACTGGAGGCGTTTGTTGGCGATTTCTTCTCTTCAGTCACCCGCGAGGGCGTCCAAAGTTAAGTAAACTGTCCCCGGAACTCGATTTCTTCTCTTCAGTCACCCACGAGGGCTTCCAAAGTTAAGTAAACTGTCCCCGGAACTCCGGTACTTGGTCCCCGGAACTTGCGTGTTACGCGATTTTTTCAGGGCTTCTTCCAGTATTCCGGTGAGTGGCAAACTTCTTTAAGCAATAGATCGTAATCCCTACCTTCATCAAGAACCTCAAGCACGGGAAGGTCCAATTTATAATTTTTCCATGTCTCAAAATACGGAGTTTGTACTGTTTCATTCTCAGCAATATTCCAAATCTGGTCCTTAAACTTCTGTATATAATATAACTCGATGGCTTTCGCGTAATCCTTGGTTAATCCTTCATGCAGTAATCTAATCTTCATTGGGCCGCGAGTATAAAAATATTCGTTTATCCTCGCGTTGTGAGATGCGCCAGAATTTACATGCTCAGGTCTATTAGGTCTTCCTTCTCCAACATAGCGAAGTTGGCCTTCAGAGTCGTAAACAAGATATACGATATAATTGTCTTCGCTAGCATCAACAGAATCATTGCTGCGACCTAGAGGATTTCTTCGTTTATGAGGATTAACCCACACTACTTTGCCGCTGCTATAGTGACGATCATGTCCGGTGACGCCGTGCTCTTTGCGCGCCGAGTTCGATATACGATCTAGTTCTTCAAATGTTGAAGGAAGTCCAATCCATTGTGTTAGAGAAATCGCCCTATCTCGCCTAAACATAAAGGGGGTAATATATCCATTGCGTAGGTGATCTTCGTTCTTAGATAGCCCGTAATACTCAAAATTTATAGCAACGCCTGTTTGTGAGTCGATTTTATCCTCGTTCTTTCCAAAGCGAGAAATCAGGCCTTCGTCCAATAAAGGAAGAACCTTTTTTTCTATATGAGTATGAATTTCAAACATAACAAGCTCAGTATATACATAACCAGCTCCAATGAAATTTCCCGAAATGAAATGTCCATAAAAATCTTGGGGGTCAGATGGAATTGGCAGATTCTCGCTGGAGGATTGCTTTAATGTCGATTGATATCCAAACGCAAATGCATCTTCTAAAATTTCCACGGCAACCGCTTCGCCGAGCAGATAAACAGGTAACTCGCAGCATGAACCATAATTTACCTCAACCAGAAAATCACAAAGGGCTTGGTCGGTTGGATAATTTTTGAATTTTTCAAATACTCCTTTCGCTCCACCTTGCTTCCTAATCTCGCGTTCAAATAAGCGACGTTTCTTTTCCAGAAATTCCCTGTCACGTCTTTCTGATAATTTCATGGTGAGGATTTTTCTACCACCTAACGTCGCACCTAAACCGACCCATACTGCGCCACGATGAGACCGAATCAATGCGCATAGCTACGTGCGCAGTATGGGGTCGGCTTGAGGTGCGTGTTAGGCGATTATAATCACGAAAAAGCTGCTATTCGTTATTGTAAATTTATCTAATAGGGCAAGACATTAAGAATATTTTCTCGTGTAAATGTATATAAATTACCCATGTCATGCGCGTAAAATAATTCACTTTGTTGGTCGAAAAAAATTCCGATTGATCCATACTCGTTATTGGTAAACCCTCGGGTGCATAAAATTGTTATCGTGCTATTGATTGAGACAATCCCATCGTTTATAAAGTCACATGGCAAATCAATAGCCAACAGGGCATTTGCATCAATAATTCCTGTTACAGGAGTTACCGTTAAGTAATGATTGGCTCTAACGCCCCACTGTTGGATATAGTGAAATGAAACGATTGCATTGGTTGGCTGATCATAAAAAGAACAAATAGGGAATGATGATGATGTAAGCTGAGAGATCCTGTTTTGGGACAAATCCCATAGCATTAAGACCCCTCCTTGCCCTTCCGTCCATTCAACGTCAAGAACCAATTTACAACCAGATATACTGTATGATATTGCCCAAGGCTGCCATTGATCAACAAAATCTTCTAAGGAAAAATCTAGCTGAAATTCCAATCCATTTGACTCAATTAACGCTTCATAAACAATTAAGTGATTAATAAGTTGATCTTGGCTTTTGATGAAATTTATATGGCAGAGCCCGTTATCTGGGTTTAGTACGACCTCTGGTATTTCTTTTTCAACCACGCTGAAATTTCTCTTGTAAATCGCCTAACAGTAGAGTAGACAGAATGTCGGCCTACTGAGATAGACAGATTCAGCCTAGTTCCTCTGCCGCGCTCGGCGCGGTCGGCCCGGGTGGCGCAAAGACCATGTGATCCAAACGGGTTTTCTGGAACCTAGCACAACCCCTTTTATTGCGCAATGTGGCAGGTCTTGCGTTGCCCAGCCGAGTCATTTCGCATTGATTTGTTGCCGAAACGGACCCGGGATGGTGTGGTTGGCGGGGTGATCCTGCGCAGCGAGCCCGCCCTCGTAGGCGACGTGCAACGGCGCGGGAGCCGCGACCAGAACTAGGCAGAATCTCGCCCGACTGAGATAGGCAGAATTCTTCCGGACCGGTCCGGCCGGAAGCCGCCCGACGGCCTCGTTCATCATTCCGTTGCGCCAGGCAAAGCCTGGAAGGAGAGGAAGATAGCGGACGGATAAGCGAATCGGAAACTCCTTGTTGTGGCCCACCGGGTGCAAGTCCCGAGCCGGTAAGGATTGGCCATCCACCGGAACCGAGTGTGGCGTGGTTCGGGAGTGATCCCGGCTGCGAAGCGAACACAGGGGGCGTGTAGGCTGTGTGATAGAGCCCCGAAACTGATGCCAGCGGAGCCGACGTCTTCGGAACAGCGGAAGGCAATAGTGTTGGCATTGTAGCGGCCTGATGTTGACACTCCGCCGGGGTCTGAGAGCAGGGCATGCACGCACGGGTCGCCCAGGAACCTGGGAGGGCTCAGTCGTTCCTTGTCAGTGACGCGGTGCGGGCGCCGCGTAAGAAGCCGCCCAGGCCCGTGAGCGGTGGTCCGGCCCACGGGAGCGAAGAGGACCGAGGGCAAGGTAGCGCCAAGCGAAGGCAACGAAGTGCGGCGCGATGACGGCTGAGCAG
>NZ_JAAIJR010000215.1:0-2500 GCF_010915725.1 Thiorhodococcus mannitoliphagus | reverse complement strand
GGGAGTAGACCCGAAACCGGGCGATCTACCCATGGCCAGGGTGAAGGTGGGGTAACACCTACTGGAGGCCCGAACCGGGATCTGTTGAAAAAGATTCGGATGAGCTGTGGGTCGGAGTGAAAGGCTAATCAAGCCCGGAGATAGCTGGTTCTCCCCGAAAGCTATTTAGGTAGCGCCTCGTGTCTCACTACTGGGGGTAGAGCACTGTTTCGGCTAGGGGGCCATCCCGGCTTACCAAACCGATGCAAACTCCGAATACCAGTAAGTGCAATCACGGGAGACAGACGGCGGGTGCTAACGTCCGTCGTCAAGAGGGCAACAACCCAGACCGCCAGCTAAGGTCCCTAAATCATGGCTCAGTGGGAAACGATGTGGGAAGGCCCAGACAGCCAGGAGGTTGGCTTAGAAGCAGCCATCCTTTAAAGAAAGCGTAATAGCTCACTGGTCGAGTCGGCCTGCGCGGAAGATGTAACGGGGCTTAAGCCATGTACCGAAGCTGCGGATGCCTCTATTTTCGGATAGGTGGCATGGTAGGGGAGCGTTCCGTAAGCCGTTGAAGGTGTGTTGTCAAGCATGCTGGAGGTATCGGAAGTGCGAATGCTGACATGAGTAACGACAAGAGGGGTGAGAGTCCCCTCCGCCGAAAGCCCAAGGTTTCCTGCGCAACGTTCATCGGCGCAGGGTGAGTCGGCCCCTAAGGCGAGGCCGAAAGGCGTAGTCGATGGGAAGCCGGTTAATATTCCGGCACCACGCAACACTGCGATGGGGGGACGGAGAAGGCTAGGTCATCCGGCTGATGGTTGCCGGTTCAAGCGTGTAGGGAGATCCCTTAGGCAAATCCGGGGGGTCAATCCTGAGACGTGATGACGAGTCTCCACGGAGACGAAGTGATTGATGCCCTGCTTCCAAGAAAAGCCTCTAAGCTTCAGGTGTTGTGTGACCGTACCCCAAACCGACACAGGTGGGCAGGGTGAGAATCCCAAGGCGCTTGAGAGAACTCGGGTAAAGGAACTAGGCAAAATAGTACCGTAACTTCGGGAGAAGGTACGCCCTTGTTAGGTGAAGTGGCTTGCCCACGGAGCCGAAGAGGGTTGCAGTGACCAGGCCGCTGCGACTGTTTATTAAAAACACAGCACTCTGCAAACGCGCAAGCGGACGTATAGGGTGTGACGCCTGCCCGGTGCCGGAAGGTTAAGTGATGGGGTTATCTTCGGAGAAGCTCTTGATCGAAGCCCCGGTAAACGGCGGCCGTAACTATAACGGTCCTAAGGTAGCGAAATTCCTTGTCGGGTAAGTTCCGACCTGCACGAATGGCGTAACGATGGCGGCACTGTCTCTACCCGAGACTCAGTGAAATTGAATTCTCGGTCAAGATGCCGAGTACCCGCGGCTAGACGGAAAGACCCCGTGAACCTTTACTACAGCTTTGCACTGGACGTTGAATCGACTTGTGTAGGATAGGTGGGAGGCTTTGAAGCCGGGACGCTAGTTCTGGTGGAGCCAACCTTGAAATACCACCCTGGTCTATTTGACGTTCTAACCTCGCCCCGTGATCCGGGGTAGGGACAGTGCATGGTGGGTAGTTTGACTGGGGCGGTCTCCTCCCAAAGCGTAACGGAGGAGCACGAAGGTACCCTCAGCGCGGTCGGAAATCGCGCATTGAGTGCAAAGGCATAAGGGTGCTTGACTGCGAGACAGACACGTCGAGCAGGTACGAAAGTAGGTCTTAGTGATCCGGTGGTTCTGTATGGAAGGGCCATCGCTCAACGGATAAAAGGTACTCCGGGGATAACAGGCTGATACCGCCCAAGAGTTCATATCGACGGCGGTGTTTGGCACCTCGATGTCGGCTCATCACATCCTGGGGCTGAAGTCGGTCCCAAGGGTATGGCTGTTCGCCATTTAAAGTGGTACGCGAGCTGGGTTTAGAACGTCGTGAGACAGTTCGGTCCCTATCTGCCGTGGGCGTTGGAGACTTGAGGGAAGCTGCTCCTAGTACGAGAGGACCGGAGTGGACGTACCCCTGGTGTTCCGGTTGTCACGCCAGTGGCACTGCCGGGTAGCTATGTACGGACGGGATAACCGCTGAAAGCATCTAAGCGGGAAGCCCCTCCCAAGATGAGGTCTCCCTAGGCACTCGATGCCTCTAAAGGTCCGTTGGAGACTACGACGTTGATAGGCAGGGTGTGGAAGCGCGGTAACGTGTGAAGCTAACCTGTACTAATTGACCGTGCGGCTTGACCATATAACACCCAAGTACGTTGAAACACGATCACACCGAATTGCAGGAGAGGGCCTATCGCCCGCTCCTCACCGTTTTCCTGGCGGCCATAGAGCAGTGGAACCACCTGATCCCTTCCCGAACTCAGACGTGAAACGCTGTCTCGCCGATGCTAGTGTGGGGCTTCCCCATGCGAAAGTAGGTCACCGCCAGGGCCTTATCCCTAAAACCCCCGCTACCCAAATCAGGTGACGGGGGTTTTTCTTTGCGCAAGGAAAA
>NZ_JAAIJR010000214.1 GCF_010915725.1 Thiorhodococcus mannitoliphagus | reverse complement strand
GGGGTTGATTTTTCCCCCCCCCTGTGTGGGGGGGGGGGGGGGGGCCCCCCGGGGGGGGGGGGGGGCGGGGGGGGGGGGGGCCCCCGCTCCCACGTCGCTTTGCCTGAAAGGATGCGCGGTGTCGACTCAACCGACTGGACGGTCCGATGATCAACGCCCGGCTGCCTCTTGCCGGTCATGCCAGGCTTGCTCGGCGTCCTTTCGAATTCGGCGAATAGGTTGGTGCCGGAACCTTCAAAGCGTTCGAGCGACAGACGGTTGATCTTGAAGGGTTGCGCGGGTTCGATCCAGGGTCGAGCCTAGAAAAACGTGATGCGATTGTCCTATGGCAGGTTTCGTTCCTGTACCAGGCGAGCGTAGGGCTCGGCGTAGTTGTCGACACTCCGCCGCCAATTGCGCTCCTGCTCGACGAAGCGGCGTCCGGCCTGGCGCATGGCGGGCCAGTCCGATTCGCGTGCGAGCAGATTGCAGATGCTTTGGGTCAAGGCCTCAACGTCACCGGCGGCGAAGAGTTGACCGGTCTCGCCATCGCGGATCAGTTCGCGGTGTCCGCCAACGTCGGAGGCAACGAGCAGACGCCCTTGGGCCATGGCCTCCAGCGGTTTGAGCGGGGTGACGAGTTCGGTCAGGCGCATCGAGTGACGGGGGTAGACGAGCAGGTCGATGAGGTCGTAGTAGCGGCTGACCTCGGCATGGGGGACCCGCCCGGTGAAGACGACCTTGTTGGCGATGCCGAGCCGCTGAGCTTGGGCCTTGAGGTTAGCCTCCTGTGGGCCGCCGCCGACTAGGAGGATGCGCAGATCAGGCTGTGTCTGGAGCAGTTGGGGGAGGGCGTCGAGCAGGAGATCCAGGCGCTCGTAGGCATAGAATGAGCCGATGAAGCCGATGACGCGCCCGTTCTCGAGTCCGAGTCGGTGTTTGAGTGCCTGATCGGGCGGATTGGCCAGTTGGAAGTGTTCGATGTCGACCGCATTTCGGATGACGGTGACCTTCTCAGGAGGGATGCCACGCGAGACAATGTCGCGACGTAGCCCTTCGCAGATGGTGAAGAGGTGGTCGACCCCTTTCATCACCCAGGTCTCGATCGAGCGGGTGGCGCGGTAGCGCAGGCTGCCTTCATGTGTCGTGCCGTGATCGACGGCGGCGTCCTCCCAGAAGGCTCGGATCTCGTAGACGAGCGGGATGCCGAGACGGCGGGAGACGCGCAGCGCCGGTAGAGCATCGAGCACGGGCGAGTGGGCGTGCAGGATGTCCGGTTTCAGGCGGGCGGCGAGTTCCAGCAGGCGACTTTCGGTCTGGCGCGTTTCCAGCCATGGGCCGATCAGTGGGTGGCGCGCACCAGGGCCGTCTGGCGCTTGGGTGCGATGAAAGCGCAAGCCTTCGGATTCGTCCTCTGACGCTCGGCAGCCGCTCTGTCGCGGCCCGGTGAGTTGATGGGTTTCCCAGCCGCGCCGCTGCTGTTCACGTAACAAGTTGGCCGTGCGGAAGCTGTATCCGGAGTGCAGCGGGAGTGAGTGGTCCAAAATGTGCAGTATACGCATCGAGTGTTGTCGGGGTGTGGGGCGATCGGTGTCGTGACTGACAGGTTTGGCAGGTTTTGTCATGTGCGTCAGGTCGTTGGCGGGGCGCTAGAGTGAGTCATGCTGTGTTTTCCCCTAGAGTCCCGACTAGATTAGGCTATCATAGAACACACTCTAGGAATCTTTTTGCTGGGGCTGGCGATGGGAGCCGCTTCTCACGACCAGCGACCTCAATTTATACAAAGGCAGGTAAGAATGAAGAATCACTCACCCGACCAAACGACAGAGCGCGATATGAGTGCAATGGAGCAGTGTGCAGGAACGACTCGGCGTCGCCTGATCAAGGGGGCGGCAGCGGCGGCTCCTGTGATTTTGACACTGCGGAGCGGGAGTACGTTAGCCGCAACGAGTGGTTGCACAGCGTCGGCATTGAATGCCGACTATCAAACTCCTCAAGGGGATGAAGTCTGTTTAGGAACCATTCCCAATGATGGCGAGAATGCCGGACAGTGCCCTCCTGGTGCTCTATATTCAGCTGCTGCAGCTCAATCTTTCAATCCAGACGCTTGTCCTTAGCGCGGGATTGGCATGCGACCTCATGATTGATCGCCAGGTGCGCTATCAGATTTCTGCGTGTTCTTTAGTTGATGTTGCGTGGGAGAATGAACATTTAGTTTACTGCGTGGATTCTGGTGAAACTCATTTCCTTAACGCTACTGGCGCGCAGATTTTGGATTACCTGATCGCGTCTCCGCTATCCTTTGAGGATCTGCTGGCGTGTATCACGAGTGTTGACGATGGCTCCAACTCAGAGACCTCGGCTGCTGATTTGTCCTCGTTCCTTGATCGCTTCGTTGAATTGGGGATTCTTGTATCTTGTCCGGCTCTATCGGACGCATGACGATTTGTGCTCTGAGCTACGATTTAGCCTCTCAGCGCCTGAGCAGCACTTCAGGCGTCGATCTTCAAATCGGCCCGTTTGTTTTCAACCTTCGGCTCCATTGCCCGGATTTAGCCCGGCTTCTCTATGAACTTTGGCGCGACTATCCTCTGGCGGAGGGGGCAGCTGTCCGAGACTTCCACATCCAAGCGACGAGCAATCCGGCTCCCGGCCGCTGGCTCCGCCGCGACGTTCGATTTTTCGTTGACGGCCGCACGCCTTTCCCACTGCTTCCCGCACATCATCATCTCCCCATGCTCGAATGGGGTCTTAACTGGTGCATCGCGCAGCGTTCTCATCACTTATTGATGCTGCATGCCGCGGTCGTCGAGCGCAACGGCCGCGCAATCATCCTCCCGGCCTGGCCTGGTCATGGCAAGTCGACACTCTGCGCTGCCTTGATCCATTCCGGCTGGCGCTTGCTATGCGATGAGTTTGGCTTGGTGCGCCCCGAAGACGGCGCGCTTTTGCCCCTGCCGCGCCTCATCCCACTCAAGAACGAGTCCATCGAGGTCATCCGGTCCTTTGCGCCGAGCGCTCATATCGGCCCGTCCTTTTATGGGACACGCAAGGGCACCATCGCCCATGTGCGTCCGCCGACCGAGAGCGTTGAGCGGATGCACGAAACCGCGCGACCCGGTTGGTTCGTCTTCCCGCGCTGGGTGGCGGGCTCGCCATTGCGTCTGGAACCGATGCTCAAATCCGAGGCCTTTCTGATGGTGGCGACCAACGCCTTCAATTATGAGGTGCTAGGTCAAACATCGTTCGAATTGGTCGGACGGATGGTTGATGCCTGTGACTGCTATTCGCTGGTCTACTCAGATCTCGACCAAGCAATCAAGGCGCTGGATGAACTCACCCGGGCAGCAGATGACTGAGTCGGCGCGCCAGAGGGAGCAGGCGAACGCCTTGCTGCTGGCTGCGCTGCGCGCGCCGGAGTCGTTGCCGGGTCTGCCACCCACAGATTGGGATCTGCTCTTGCGCGTCGCCCGTCGCACGCGTCTTTTGGGGCGGCTGGAGGCGCAACTCGCGGCGTTGGGCGCGTTAGACGCTGTGCCGGAACGCGCCGTGAATCATCTGCGCTCGGCCCGGAATCTGGTCCAGCATCGGCATACGCTCCTGACCTGGGAGTTGAACCGCGTCCTCTGGGCGTTGGAGGGGTTGGACGTCCCCATCGTCGCGCTCAAGGGCGTGGCCTATGTCCTGGCTGATCTGCCCGCGGCCCCTGGTCGTTTCTTCGCAGACCTGGATCTGCTGGTGCCACATGCCGACATCCAGGCTGTGGAGTCGCGTCTGCTTGAGCGCGGCTGGATCAAGTTGCCCCTCAGCCCCTACGACGACCGTTACTACCGGGTCTGGATGCATGAGATCCCGCCGCTGCGCCACCGCGAGCGCGAGAACGAGATCGACATCCACCACCGGATTCTACCGCGTACCAGCCGTTTCGATTTCGATCCTGCGCCCTTATTCGAACGGACTCGTCCAGTTGCAGGGTCGCAGGCGCGGGTGCTTGGGCCTCACGACATGCTTCTCCATGGGCTCGTCCACCTCTTGCTCGAGGGGGATCCGCAAGAGGGATTGCGGCTGCGCGATCTGGTCGATGTCGCCGACCTGCTGCGTCATTTCGGGCGCGAACCGGGCTTTTGGGATGGGCTAGTGCCTCGGGCGGAACAACTGGGATTGGGGCGTCCGCTGTATTATGGTCTGCGCTTTACACGCCGGCTGCTGGCGTCCGAGGTGCCCGATCCGGTGCTTCGCGCAGCGTCACGCTGGGCGCCGCCGCGGCCGGTCGGGGCGTTGATGGATTGGCTGCTGCCTTTGGCGATCCTCCCCGGTCATCCGGATCATCCAACGCGGCGCGCGGCCCTGGCGCGCTGGCTGCTGTATGCGCGGGCGCATTGGGTGCGGATGCCTCCCTGGCTATTGATTCGTCATCTCCTGTATAAAAGCTGGTTGAGAGTGCGTGGCGTTCCCAAGCGTGCCGCGCTGGGTCCCGAGGAACTGAAACGGATGTGATTCAGGATGCTGCTGGCTTCGGCAGATCGGCCGTTTGACGCTGTGGTGTCAGCGCGATGGTTGACGGGCCTTGGTCATCAGTTGGGCCGGGTGGACGACCGAGAGCGAAGTCCACCGAATCCCGCGTCGGCGTTGGTGGACTGCGCTGCGCTTGTCCACCCTACGGAAGACGACTGGCCGAAACGATGATCTACGCCGGTTGACGAGTATCGCCGGGCGCTGCCAATTCTGCCAAATCGTTATGCAGGCAGCCTTTTTTCATCAGTCGTTCGCAGTTGACTCAAACTCAGGGAGAACCGCGCGGCGAGGTTTTACCCTGGGCGAGATTTAGAACGGAGAGACGTCCGCGTGCATACAATTCGCGTCTTCGGACACTACATGCGTCTGCCATTGCTGCTATTGGTATTGGTGGAGTCGCTGGTGTTTGGGTTCTCCTTCGTTGTCGGTTCGCATCTGCGATGGTGGATGATGGATGGGGTCTTGGCAGTCGATCCGCTTCCCTTGGTCGGTTACGAGATCACCGTCGGGCTGATCTTCACGCTCTCGATGGCGTCGATGGGGCTTTACGAGGTCAGTGCGCGCGAGGGACTCACTGGTGTACTGATCCGGGTGGTCGTTTCATTGACGCTCGGCTCGATGGCGCTGGCTACGCTCGCCTTCATCTTTCCGGGATTGGCACTCTGGCGCAGTATCCTGGCGCTGACGGTTGTCATCGCCTTCATCGCGATTTGCGGGCTTCGTACCGCGCTTTATTATGCCAAACCCAGTTTTTTTCGACGGCGAGTGCTGGTCTTTGGCGCTTCGAGCCTAGTCGGCGAGATCATTCGTAACGATTCCGCTGAAGTTTTGGTCGTCGGCGTCATTCCCGCTTCTGATGAGGCGGCGGTGACGATCCCTCCCGAACGAATAAGGTTAGATCGTCCGAGCGAAGCGAGCGACGATCTGAACCGGTTGTTGGACAAGCCCGGGATCGTGGCG
>NZ_JAAIJR010000213.1 GCF_010915725.1 Thiorhodococcus mannitoliphagus | reverse complement strand
CGTCCAGGCTTCAGGGGCGAACGGCTTCCCGGGCTCTCTTCATAAACTCCGTTTATCACTCCTCCTTATCAATCCCTGAGAACAGAAAATACAAGGGGCGAATTCATTCGCCCTCCCGCCAGTGCCAAGGGCGACTAAAGTCGCCCTTGAGGTTTTTCAGACAGCCTCTGATGCATGCCGACCTGACGCCGTTGGCCCCTTGGTCCGAGGCCAACGGCTGGCTGGGCGTGGTGTCCGGGGAGACGCTGACGGTCGGATGCCTGCTTTCAGGGCTGCTGGGCCTGCTTACCTGGCTCGTCCTCGCCTGGCGTCGCGGTCAGCGTCCACCTGTATCGAGCCGCAGTGTCGAGTGACGGGTCTGATCCGCTCGCGATGTCGGTATTTTCGCCCTAGGCCCACTCGGCCAATCGTTCCTTGACCCAGGCGTTTGAGCGGTCGCAGACCAGGTCCAGTCGTACGGTCGCGCGCGTCATTCCACAGAACAGGACTTGAAGCTCCTGCGCGAGGTGATGCGCGCGGGGCGCGACGTCGGTCAAGATGACCGCGGCGGCTTGCTGACCCTTGAAGCGTCGCACTGTGTCGAAGAGCACCTGACCCTTCGAATAGACCTGGTTGCCGAAGAGATCGTAGTCGCCGGTGAAACGGGCCAGGGTATGGTTGCCAACCCGCTGTGCCTCCTTGAGTGCGGTGCTCTCGAGACCTCGGCAGGAGAGGATGGCAATGTCCTGGGGGCGAAAGCGCGCGTTGAGCAGCCGCCCGACGATGCGCCCGACCAGTCGCGGCTGCTCGGTGGGATCCTGGTAGAAGAGGGTGCCCGCCCCGAGTCCCGGCAGGTCATTGGCGCAGGTGAAAGGCAACTCGGGAAGAACCCCGTTGACGAACCGCGCAATGCCCTCGGGTGAGCGATAGTTCAGCAGCGAGCGGTAGCCGACGAAGCCTTGAGCGAGCAGTGCAGGAGGGGCGACGCCGCGCACATTCTGGTTCGGGTCCTCGAGCCAGAGCATGGTGGCGTCCTCGCGGAGAAAGAGCCGCAAGGCCTCGAGCCAGCCAGCCTCGAAATCCTGCGCCTCATCGACGATCAGGGTATCGAAGCGCCAGGCGTCTCCCAGCGTCGCCGTGAGCGCTTGCTCCTCCAGTTGTGTGGCGGCTTGATGCCAGAAATCTGGCTGCGTGCGCATGGCCTCGAAGTCGAGCTGAATGCCTCGGGATTGCAGAAACTGATCGCAGAACTGGTACCAGGTCGCGACCAGGCCGCCGCGGGTCACAAGATGGCCGAGCCTCTCGGCGAGCGGGCGGTTGAAGCAGAGGAGGAGGGGGCGTCCACCCTGAGCGATGCACTGATCGAAGAAATGCCGCGCCACGAGGGTCTTGCCGTTCCCGGCCGTCGCCAGCACCTGCAGCCGCAGCGGCTGCATCTCGAGGCTGGCCAGCACTTCGAGCAGACCATGGGAGAGGCGGGTGTAGGTCTTCTCCTGGGCGTCGATATGGGCGTGAACGTCCGGCACGACCTCGAAGGTCTGCCGGAAGAAGGCCGCGACCTGCTGTGCCCACGTGTCCTGGGTGCCCTGAGTCGATGGCAGTACGGTCTGAACATGCTCGGCGAGTTTCTCGCGTTTCGGGGCGTCGACGATGCGCTCGCGATCCAGTCCGGCCGCTGAGAGCTGCTTGAGGGTGTGATCGGGACAGTAGACGAGGTACTCGATCTCCAGTCCGGGGCGCTTGCCGACCTGATAGGCGAATTTCTCACGGATGTTGTCGACCGAGCGCAGGATCTGATCGCCGACGCTCTTGCGCTCATCCCCGTAGGCCTTGAAGAGTCCCTGCGCCGTTTCCTCGAGCCCGCCGTTCTTTTGCTCGATGCACAGCACCTGGCCGGCCTGATTGACCACCACGAAGTCGATCTCGCCATAGAGGGTGCGTCCCTTGTACTGGCGCGTCCAATGCACACCGTGAAAGACGGTGTAGGCCTCGGGCAACCTGTCGCGCAGCAGGGCCAGGGTCTGGATCTCCGGCTCGTGCGCGCCGCTCAGGGCCAGTTGGGTGAGATCAGAGGGGACGATTCTGGCCATAGCGCTCTGCCTCAGTGGATCCTGCTCGCCAGCATCAGCGCTGCCCCGACACTTCGCAGGGCTCTGCCGCCATTGTGTGCTCAGGGGATCGGGTCTTTGCCGCTGCCTCGATAGTACACGCCTTCGCCTCTTACTTGGTGACCGCGACCCGCTGGCCGCGGTCGAGACGGACAGGGTGCTCGGGGACATCGCCGGCCACGGCCGTGATAAAGGCGTCGCGAAAGGTGGCAATCCCGCGCTCCCGCGAGACCCCGGCCTCGGCCTCGGCCAGGACCACCGGATGACGGCAGGCGCCTACCTGCTCCGCGAGCATGTCCAGGCTGTGCTTCATCCCTTTGTCCTCTGCGCTCAGCGCTCGCGCTTCCAATCGACACCGCGATAGACCCGCACCGCGTTGCCGCGCTCGAGGTGGGTGTGCTGCCGCCAGCGCTGATCTTCGGCGGCGCGGGCTTGGTCCCGCGCCCGCTCGGCGAGCAGGGCCGCCAGCCGGGCGAGCGCGAGCCGACGGTTGAGGTGCTGCGAGCGCTCCTCTTGGGCCAGGGTGCTCAGCCCGCTGGGCTCATGGGTGATGCGCACCGCGCTCTCGGTGCGGTTGAGGTGCTGCCCGCCCGGACCGCTCGCGCGCAGGGTCTCGATGCGCAGATCGCGCTCGCTCCAGGCATCGGCGGCGGGCTCCGCGAAGGCGGCCACGCTGACGAACCAGTTCTTGCGTTTGTGGCGCGGCCGATAGGGACTGGTGCCGATCCACTGGACGGTCCCCAGCCAGTCCGCGACCCGGGCCTGCGCCTCGGGGCCGCTGACCCGCAGCAGGACCGAGCGCGCATCGCCGCCATGCGCGCCTGGGGTGCGGTCGATCTCCTCGACCGCGAGCCCGCGCGCGCTCAGCTCCTCGAGAAGACGCGGGACGAGCCGGCCGACCACCCAGGCGCACTCGGCCGGACAGCGCCCGGCGGAGACTTGCAGCCACAGGGTCGCCTCACTCATGCACGCCCCCGCTTCGGTTTACGCGCGCCGGGCTGGCGGTGGGCCGGGCGACGCACCTTGTAGGTCAGTACCGGGCGCAGGGTCGCGATGACGCTACAGAGCCCAGCCTCGACCAGATCCGCGACCACGCGGTCGATGCCCTTGTAGGCCTCCGGCGCCTCGTCGTAGAGCAGTTCCTTATCCTCGCAGATGACCCGTCCGCCGAGCGCGGTCGTGAGCAGGTCGTCCGGACGCTGGCGGGCGCTCAGCCGAGCGCGCGCCTCGCCGCGCTTCCATTTACGCCCGGCGCCGTGGGCGAGCGAGCGCAGACTAAGGTCGCAGTCCCTGCTCGGCTGGACCAGATAGGACAGCGTCCCGCGCGAGCCGGGGATGACCACCGGCCCCCGGTCGGCGGGTGCCGCGCCCTTGCGATGCAGCCACAGCCGCTCGCCCTTCCAGTCGACCGCTTGCACCAGGTTGTGCCAGACATCGAGCCGCCGCTCGGCGTCCGTGCCCAGCGCATCCAAGAGCCGTGTGGCGATCAGCCGGCGGTTGGCCTCGGCCCAGTCCAGGGCCTGATCGTGGCGGCTCAGATACGCCTGTGCCGCCGCCGAGGTCGGATCGAGTTCCGCGTGTCCGTGCTGATCGATCACCGTGCGCAGGATGGATTCGCCCAGGCCGCGCGAGCCGCTATGGACCAGCAGGAGTAGCCGCTCCGCGTCCAGAGCTAGGCCGGCAAAGGTGTCGGGATCCAGGATCTCCTCAACCGCCTGGATCTCGGCGAAATGGTTGCCGCCGCCGATGGTGCCGAGCGCGGTGTCGAAGTCCGTTGGGGCCAGCGAGTGCTCGGCACGCCAGGCCTCTAGGTCACCCTCCCAGGGACCTTCGAGCCCTTGCAGACGCGCCATGGCAGGCTCGGGCTTGAGCTTGCGGATCAGAAGATCCGTCTGCCACAGCGCCATGCCGCAGCCAATGTCGTTACCCACAAGGGCTGGGTAGATTCGCGCGGCGAGGAAGGCCGCGCCGATGGGGTAGCCCTTGCCGGGGTGCAGGTCGGGTAGCCCAACGGCAGCCCGCATGCCCGGCAGCTCGGCGGTCTGCTCCAGTTGGCGCAGCGCCTCGCCCTCGATCCAACTGTCGGCGCAGGCGATGAGGGTCGCGCCCGAGGACAGACGCGCTGGGCCTTGAGTGCTTTCCGTCATGTCGGTCTTCATCATCCAGATCCTATCGATAGCCCGGCTCAGCGAGATGTGGGCGACGTTGTACCTGTGGTCGTTTGCGCAGAGGAGCCGTTGCGCGCCGAACGCCCATCATGCCTTGATCTTCGCATGATGGAGGATCCGATCGTCACATGCTCACGCGGCAGCTCCAGACTGAAGAAGGCGACCGGACGCCGCGCCTGCATCGCCACCGGCGTGGCGATGCACTGTGCCCCAAGGCGTGCCGCCCGGCATTCGTCGGGACCATGAGGTGGCGAGAGCGCCCGCGCAATCGCCGCCAAGGCAGCCAGACCGCGCCCGCGAGTCCGATCAGTGCATAGAGCGTCCAGGTCGGCAGATGCATCAGCCAGCGGGCGAGCAGGCGGATCACGTCACCCTTGTAGGCCATCTTCGAGGCGCGCGCGGAGTCCTTGACGAAGGCGACCGCGCCTATCCGATCCAGTGTGCGCAAGCCATCTTGACCATAGGTCGCGGCCAGCTTGATCGGCTCCTGGCCCAGCTCACCAGCGCGTCGAGCGGTCTTCAGTGCCACGTCGCCGCCGATCCGGTATAGGGTTGCGGCCTGGTCACCGAAGGTCTCGGCGAAGCGGGCCATGCGTTTGAGCGAGGCGGCATCGCGAGTCTTGCCCGCTGGCGAGCTGCGCTGCGCTGGCCACCACACCGATCGTTGCCAGCGCGGCGATCACCTCGTCCGTCTCCTCGCCGCGCGCCCAGTGGAGACCCTGCTTGGTGAGGTCGCGCAGATCGCCGATGAACACGATTCGACTTCGTGGTTCACTTTCTACAAGAGACCACCCCGCCCATTGGATGCGAGCAATCGTGGCGGATTCGCTTCCACGCGCCATGGTGGATCGCCCTCTCGGGCATCCGCCCTACTCGGGTTTCTCCGTGAAATGCGCTATGGGAATCTTATCGTGTCATTGCCCGCTGGCCATGGGGCGGTTGTCTGATCCTGCGTCTTCGATGTGAGTGGGACGCCCGATGCTCGGTTTTGGTGTTGACGCAACGACGCGCCGACCCTGTTGTCCCTGCTTGCGGCGCGCATCGGCGCAGATGGCGTGCAGGTCTTGATGGAACCGCTCGGCGTACTCGCGGCGGATGGCGTGCAGTTCGGCAATAATCGGGTTGGTTGACATGGTCATACCTCCAGCAACTCCAGCGGCGTACAAATGATCGGTGGCGCGTATCCGAGCGCCTGTATCGTCAGAGGCTGTCTGAATATTGTGATCGCCCGAGCTGTAGATACTCTGTTCTGACGCAAGTCCGATTTGCCTCCTGTCCATCATTTTTTTCTATCGGCATCGTTGTCTCAGCG
>NZ_JAAIJR010000212.1 GCF_010915725.1 Thiorhodococcus mannitoliphagus | reverse complement strand
CGCCACGATCCCGGGCTTGTCCAACAACCGGTTCAGATCGTCGCTCGCTTCGCTCGGACGATCTAACCTTATTCGTTATGACGCGCGACCAAACGACCGCCATCCTTTGCAGCACATCAATCATCCTAGGATTGACAAGCGAGCGCGAAGTCCACCGAATCTCGCGTCGGCGCTGGTGGACTGCGCTGCGCTTGCCCACCCTACCCACCTACCCCTTGGGGGCCTCGATCCGGATCAGCCCCTGCAGCAGCGACTCCATGCCGCCGAAGACGGTCAGGCTGCCGACCCGCTCGGTGACACGCTCCAGCGCCTCCAGCTCCTTGAGCCGCAGCAAGACCGGATTCTGGTCCATCAACTTGGCGGTGTTGAGCAGCGACCGGGTCGCGGCCGTCTCCTCACGGCGCCGGATAAGGTTGGCCTGGGCCGCCTTCTCCGCCTCCACCACCTGGTTGAGGATCTGCTTCATGTCGCCGGGCAAGATGACGTCCTTGATCCCCAGGGCCTCGACCGTGATGCCGTAAGGCTCGGCCCGCTCCCGGATCCCCGCGAGCACGCCCTGCTCGGTCACGCCCTTTTGGTCCAGCAGCTCATCCAGCGTCCGATCGCAGATGGCCTGACGCAGCCCGAACTGCAGTTCCCGATACAGGAAGTCCTTGTACTTCGGCAGCCCGGCGCGAACCTTCACCGGATCCGCGACGCGGTAGTGCGCGCTCAGGTTGATCCGCAGGCTGACCTTGTCCCGCGTCAGGATCTCCTGACCCTGGACCTCCAACTCCTGCAGCCGCAGGTCCGTCACCTCCACCTGCAGGTTGCGGGTGAAGTTCCAGAAGGCATGGACACCCGGCGGCAGGGTCCGGACCAGCCGGCCGTCCTGGAGCAACAGCCCCATCTCATGGTCGGCGACCTCCTCCTCGAGGATGTTGTCCAGAAACGCCGTCCCCGGCAGCACCTTGCCCAGCGCACGCGCCTTCTCCCGCAGCAAGGGCGAAGCCGTGGTCCAAGTATCCGAGTGCCGCAACCGACGGATGGTCTCCATCAAGGCATCGTCGACGGCCAAGTCGGTCGTCAGGTCGATCCGCTCGACGCGCACCTCAATCGGCCCCTTCCAGTAGAAGCGACGGCTCATGGGCGGAATCAGCGTGGTCAGGCGGCCATCCAGATAGACCAATCCAGCGGCTTGCTCGGTGGTCTCGACCGTCTCGACCCAATGGTCCCAGAGGGTGGCCGCCGCCTTGCGGAAGACCTCGGCATGCGGGTGGGTCAGCTCTGGATTGGTCAGGTCGTGGACCTCGACCACCAAGGCACCCGGCAGGTCCAGCCAGCGGTAGACACCTGGCCCCAGCACCTGCTCCAGCATGCCGTTCTTCAGCACCAGCGCACGCTCGTGCTGGGCGACGACCTGTCGCTTGTATCCCATGATGTTCATCGTTCTTCTCTCCTTTGCCGTCGCTGCTGGCGACACGCTTGGGCCGCACTGGCCTGCTCGTCGCATGATCAAGGGGTCGGCATCGTTGTTACCTGTTGCGTTGTTCTCTTGCTTGATTGTTGAAAGGCTCGCCCCGCGCCGCGGCGATGGGCCGTGGAGGTTGCGTGGCAGGTGCGCGCAGGCTTAGTCGAGCCGCTACCTTGCGACGGATCCTGCGCTCCTGCAGGCTCGCCTGACACCAGCGTGCTCCGATCCACGCGCTTCTCCGCGGCACGAAATCACCGCGACGCCCCCGATCCGGCCTCCGTGCCGACCCGCCAGGCGGCGGGAACATCCCGGTCGTCGGGCTGGGGCTCACCCGTTGGTGTGGATTGGATCTGACTCCAATCGGTGGCGATTTTCAGTCGCCGAAGAGACAGCGGCGGGATTCGAACCCGCTACCTACTGATTAGAAATCAGTTGCTCTACCCAGATGAGCTACGTTGTCACCCCGCGGACATCGGGCAATGGGTACGGACGACAGGGACACCCCAAGGCGCCTGAGCCCGCCACCGGGGCATCCAGAGCCCCAAGTGCTGATTGCACGATGCATCCCGCGAAGACGGTTTCGCCTGGAAGCCTCAGCGTCCAGGCACAAAAAAAGCCCCGACCAGTACTCCCGGTCGGGGCTTTGAATCCCACCGGAAGGCCCTTCTACTGGGCCTCCCGAGGTCGCATTCGGTAGAGACTCAGCTCAGAGACAGAGCGCTGCCCGTCCGCCCCACGAAGGAGCCCCGGAGCCCTGATTGATTGATATCGCCTCTGAATTTCATCTACGTCCTGATCCTCTCGATTGCGGTTGTCTGTTACTTCAATGGGCGGCTAGTCTAGCGCGGATCTCAAGTATGTCAACAAGAATATCAAGATTCTTGTAAAATGACCCAAATCCACCCCAAGCCGAAGCCCCACACGAAGCCACCGCATGCAATCGACCAACATCCCCGGCCGCATCAAACTGGCGCGTAAGATGGCCGGCCTGCCGACACAGGCCAGCCTGCTTGCATGCATCCCCGGCTGGAAGCCCTCGCGGCTCGGCAACTACGAGGCAGGCATCTCCACGCCGAGCGCTGACGACATGCTGCTGATCGCGGAGGCAACCAGTGTCTCCGCCTGCTGGCTCATGTTCGGCCAGGGTCCCATCCGCCCGAGCGAGCGCGACCTGCAAGCCGTGCGGCACCAGAACCTGACGCAGATGCTGAAGGGAATCGAGGAGGATGGGGAGCGGCTCGCCACGACGATCAAACGCCTGCGGATCTCGCGCAAGCGGCTGCGGGAGCACCTGGACAATCCCTTCCTGCCGATCTCCGATGAGCTGGCGGGGCGCTTAGAGCGATTGCTCGAGACCAAGCCAGGCTGGCTGGACGAGCAGCACGTCGAGCACGACCCGCTCTTCCTGTCCTTCCCGGAAGAGATGCGCGAGCTGATGATGATCTACTCAGAGCTGCCAGCCGCCCAGCGACCTGTGCTCATGGCGACGGTCCGCGCCCTGCGCGAGTCGTTGAGTGCGACCGACTGACGGCTGCACAGGCCAGATCGCGACGCGCTCCAGCACCCTCGTGTTCAGGTAACCCGACACCGCGCCGAGCACAGGGGTTGCTTGCCCCCGTCTCTGATCTAGCCTGCCCACAAGGAGCCTGGGCGAAGGATCCGATCAGCAGCACCTGGGGTACTTCGAGCAAGGCGCCCAGAACAGGGCCGCATCCCTTTGTTGAACCGGCGGTACTCAGACTTTAGACCGACGGCTAAACAGCGGAAAACCCTATCGTGCTGCGACACGGCTGACTAGAGTCCCTTTCGGGACGGTGGCGCACGCAAGGAGCGTGCAGTAGGCTCCGTAAGTTAATCAGGGATTAGCTGGCTAGTTCGAGCGGGCAAGGGGTCCGCTGCATCGGACCGTCAAAGGCCAACAAAGAAGTTGATGATCAGGGCGTTCACCAGGTCGATGAAGAAGCCGCAGACCAAGGGCACGATGATGAAGGCCCGGTGCGCGGGGCCGTACTGCTTCGCCACGGCCGACATGTTGACGATCGCGGTGGCCGTCGAGCCCAGCGTGATGCCGCCGAAGCCGGCACTGATGACGCTCGCCTCGTAATCCTTACCCATGGTTCGGAACACGATGAAGACGGTGAACAGGACCGACAGCAGGATCTGGAACAGCATCACCGTGCCGATGAAGACCAACAGCCCCTGCAGCTCCCAGAGCTGCAATCCCATCAGCGCCATGGTCAGGAACATGCCCAGGCTGATGTCCGAGATGAGCGCGATGCCGAGCCTGGAACCCGGGTAGGTCTCGTCTCGCTTGAACAGCAGGTTGCGCGTGTTGCCGATCAGGATGCCGGCCATCAGGCAGGAGACGAACAGCGGCAGCTGCAGACCGGCGGCCTGCAGCGCCTCGTTCAGGGCGTAGCCGATGATCAAGGCGACGTTGAGCCACAGCCAGGCCCACAGAACACCGTAGGAATCGACCTTGGTGGTGAGTTCTTCCTGATGTCCCACGCCGATGTCCAACTGGCCGTCGCCGGCAGGGGCGAGCTTGTGCCGGAGGATGAGATAGCGCGCAATCGGTCCGCCGATCACACAAGCTGCGATCAGGCCGACGGTGTTGGTGGCCACGCCAAGCTCCAGCGCGTTGGCGATCCCCAGCTGGTCGACGAAGGTCGGCGCCCAAGCCAGCGCGGTACCGACGCCGCCGGTCAGCGAGATGGAGCCCACCATGAGCCCGGCCTTCGGGTCCAGGCCGAACAGGGTTGCCATGCTGATGCCAAGCAGGTTCTGCAGCAAGATGAACGACGAGGCCAGCCCCAAGAGGATGGCCAGCGGCTTGCCGCCGGAGATCAGGGTGCGAATATCCGCCCGCAGGCCGATGGCGGCGAAGAAGTACAGCAGCAACCAGTCGCGGACTTCCAGCGTGAAGGTGACCTGCAGATCGAAGAAGTAGTAGGCCACGCCGACGGCGGCGGCGCAGAGAAAGCCGCCGATCACCGGCTCCGGGATGCTGTAGCGCCGCAACAGCTCGACCCGGCTGAGCGCCGCCTTGCCGATGAACAGCAGGATGATCGCCAGCGTGAACGACACGAAGCCGCCGAATTCGAAGGTGCTCATGAAGTCGATTCGCGAGAATTGTATAGGATGAGGACCGAACTCGCCGAGGCAAAGGGGCCTTCGTCGCTGGGAGCACGATAACTTGGCCCGATCCAATCGCTGCCGGGTCCGCGCCGATGACGACTGACATCACAGGCTACCGGAATCTTTCCGCCTGCCGCAACAGTCGAGTTCACAATGATCGCGACCCCGCTGATGGTTAAAGCCGGCGCTGCCCTCGACGGCCGACTCGGGACGGCGCCGGCCCACACGGATGTTCCCGCCGCCACCAATCACCGCAGCGAGAATAGCATCGTCAGTCCGCGAGACCCTGGGACTTGGCCGATGCCGGCAACTGCAACAATCGTTCGCTGCGCCAGACACGCACGATGCGCATGTGCAAAGGGTCCCGGCGATAGACGATCCGGAAGGGCGGGTGGATCAGCTCGCGCAGGAAGGGTTCGCCAAACTCCGGAACGATCCGCCCGATGTCCGGCTGGTCGGCGAGGACCTCCACCCGCTGGAAAATCTCGGCGACGAGCCGATCGCCAACCTCCGGCACACCTTCCGCGGCGTACCACTCTTGGATGCCCGCCAAGTCGTTGAGCGCGGACTCGGCAAAGCTGACCCTGGCGACGGTCATGCCGCTAGGCCAAGCCGAACCTGGCTTTTGCCTCGGAGAGGGAGACCTCGCGGCCGGCATCCAAGTCGGCCAATCCCGCGACGACCGCTCGCATGAAGGCGCGCTCTTCCGTAGCCTGCTCGAAATCGGACAAGGATTGCATGACGGCGACCCCACGCCCTCTGCTGGTCAGCAGGACGGGCCGATGGGCCTCGGCAACGTGCTTGACCACGCGACCAGGGTTGACCTTGAGGTCAGTCAACGGGACCACGTCTTCGGAGAATTTCACGCTCATGAACGGCGATCTCTGAGTTTGCTTGGTACTGACAATAGCACCTGTTAAGGCGATTTACGCGAAAGAACTTACCCGCAGTTTGGTCGGATGAGGATATCCCATTTGGGCAAAGTGGAACTGCG
>NZ_JAAIJR010000211.1 GCF_010915725.1 Thiorhodococcus mannitoliphagus | reverse complement strand
TGGGCGTTTGTCTGTTGATCTCCAGCGCCGGGCTACATCCCCCGCGACCGCTCGACGCTGCGGCCAGCGGGAATTGCGGCATGTTGACTTTTGGTTATTCTTCGTGAGGTAATTATAGAGTTGATACTGGATGTTCCTGTAGGGTTTCGGCTTGCGTTCGACTTCTAACGACCTAAATGTCTGGTAGATTCATGGTGGCCCGGCCTTGCGTGGGAGTTTGTGTGCCTTCCCGTGTAGTGCGCACGATTTTGTCGTTGTTGGCGTTGATAACTTGGCGGTTGTGCTCGACTTAAGCGCTTAACCTGCAGAGTTGCAGGCTCTGCGGTGATCAGCGTTGTACTGCTGTCTCGCAGTAGTCCGCGACGTAAATCTGTTGTTGGCCATAAACGCCCATGAAGACATTTCTGCCATTGTGTTTGCGGAAGTAGAGTTCATGTGCGCGGCGGTGGGCGCCTGAAGCATGAGCTTGTAAGGCGGTGGTTACTTCCGGTCCACCACGGTTCTGTTTCAGAGCCTTTAGACCTAGAGTCAGTCGGGACGTGTCGTGGGAACCTCTACGCTTGACTAGGCGTGAGGTCGAGCGCACTGCATCGCGTCCGCGACCTTGTCTTTAAGAAGCTGTCTGGAAAAACGTGTAGCGAATTCATTCGCCTAGCCGGGCCAAGGGCGAATGAATTCGCTACAAATGTCTCGACCATGATTTCCAGACGGCCTCTAAACCTCTTCGGCTGGTATCGGATGGGGCGTTTGTCTATTATCAGCGTGAAAGGCAAAGACTGGAAGGCGATTCCTGTGGATGCTCTGTCGCCGCTGTCGATGCGGTGTGATGCTAGAGTTGGAACCTGCGGACGATGTCCGATGCCCACGCTACAATGCTGATTGAGGCGCTGTTTGGTGACGCCCACGACGCTGCCCTAGGAGCCTTTGAGGTCATCAAGGCAATGTCCACCAGCAACTTCCCCCTTTTGCAAAGGGGGCAGGGGGATTTCGGGCGCCCTCGCTCGCATCGGGCAACAATTGATGGACACTTGGTAAGTGTTAATGGCGAAGGGATGCATATGCGCTCAAGCGAAGCCGAAGCGTCTATAGCGGTCAGGCGCAGATGCGCGCTCAAGAGCAAGATTCTGCTGGCGCAGTTGGTTCGCTTCGGCAAAGTGCTAAGCGTATCTCGCCGTAAGCCATTGAATACGCGCCGTCATTGGGCGCAATGAGGCCGGCGGGCCGAGATCTTCGTCTGGGTTTGCCCAGCAAAATGCCGTGCGCGACAACGAGCAGGCGCCCCCCATCGCGATGTTCATCGACGGGCAGACCTTCTCCTAGGGTGCTGCTCGCGAGGCCATGCCCGGCGCGAACACACCACAAAGATCCTGTCTGCTGCACGTTACCGGCTACGTTTGGGATGCCGTCACCCTAACTATCCGTAGCAGGCAAAGGGCAGGCCGACGGCCGCCAAGAGCGACCTGAGGCGTAATCAATGGCCAGGTTCCCATTGTCGTTGAGGCGATGTTGCGACGACGCGTGCCGCAAGAAGCTCAGGCCCATCGCTGGCTATTTCGTCACCCATTGTCGCCGCATGGTCTGCGCGTCATATCTCGACGAGGGCCTGCCGATTGCTACCGATGGCAATCTAAGGGGGCTGCTGCAGACTGGCCAAGGAACGCATAGCGTGCCGGCATGCGCAGGGGGCTAGGCGGGGCGGAGCACAAAGCAGGTCGCCTTGCAGGGAGTCTCGTTAAGGAGCCTTTCGGGCTGCTTTATCTTCAAGTTGGTGCCAGGGAATCTCCTATTTAGCTGTAAGATGATGCCGAGAACGCTGACTCAGATCGACTGCTCGCGGCCTGACGGACCCGCGTTGGGCAGTCTGTGCCCTCATGAATGCGTGCCTGCAGGCCCATTAATCTTATCACTGCTTTCTACTCTACGCGACCGGTATGCACCTACATAATCGCAAAGCTTCCTCTGAAAACGAATTGCTCGCGGCCCTCAAGGCCAGTCGCGACTCGTTTCTGTTCGTCGGTTTTTTCAGTTTCTTTACGAACTTGCTGATGTTGGTGCCCGCGCTTTACATGCTGCAGCTTTACGACCGGGTACTTTCTTCTAGGAGCGAGTCGACCTTGCTAATGCTGACTGTTTTGGTGCTGGGCCTTTATGTGGTCCTAGGAATGCTAGAGGTTTTGCGCTCACGCATCTTGATTCGGGTCAGCGCTCGGCTCGATTTGGGGCTGAACCCGCGGTTATTGAGTGCCATGTTCGATTCTAGGCTCCGCAATGGACCGGGTGCTGGCTCTCAAGCGATTGAGGATCTTAATAATCTCCGTCAGATATTATCCGGAAATGGGCTATTCGCTTTCTTTGATGTGCCTTGGGTGCCGATTTATATTGGCGTGTTGTTTCTACTGCATCCCTGGCTGGGGTGGTTCGCGGTCGGCGGCGCGGTTCTGCTTTTCGGTTTGGCGATCGCTAATCAGTTGACCACCCGTCGCCCGTTAGGGGAAGCCAACGGGCTCGCGATCAGTGCGCGGAGCTATCTCGGCGGTAGCTTGCGGAATGCGGAGGTCGTAGAGGCGATGGGGATGTTGCCACGCGTGTACGAGCGCTGGTTCGAGCGTCATCGTGAGGTGATGCGGCTCCAAACGCTCGCTAGTGATCGTGCCGCGATACTCTCCAACGCAAGCAAGACATTTCGCGTTGCACTGCAGTCGCTGATACTCGGGATGGGTGCCTACTTGGTAATTCAACATGAGTTTACCGCCGGAGTTATGATTGCTGGCTCGATAATCCTCGGGCGCGCTTTGGCTCCAGTCGATCAACTCATAAACGGCTGGAAGGGTTTTTCGGCGGCGCGATCTTCCTATCAGCGCTTGCATCAACTCCTCGTGGCCATTCCTCAGTGCCCACGTTTCATGAGTTTGCCCGATCCAACTGGGCGGGTGAACGTTGAGGCTGTGTCGGCCGCTCCGCCAGGCTCCAGCATGCCCGTTTTACGGGGCGTGAACTTGGAAATTGCTGCCGGTGAGAGCGTCGGCGTCATCGGTCCGAGTGCGTCTGGTAAGTCGTCCTTGGCGCGGGTTCTGCTTGGCGTTTGGCCTGCGTTATCTGGCAAGGTGCGTCTGAACGGAGCGGATATCAGTCACTGGAATCGTGATGAGTTGGGGCCCTTCATCGGCTATCTCCCCCAGGATATCGAGCTTTTCGACGGCACCGTGAGCGAGAATATTGCTCGCTTTGGCCGAATTGACTCCGATAAAGTGGTGGCCGCCGCTCGACGTGCTCAGGTGCACGAGCTGATTTTACGGCTGCCGAAGGCTTACGACACGCCCATCGGTGAGGGCGGTGCGGTGCTCTCGGGTGGACAGCGTCAGCGAATTGGTCTGGCTCGCGCTATCTATGGTAGCCCAGTGCTGGTCGTTCTCGACGAGCCCAACTCGAATCTCGACGATCAAGGCGAGTTAGCACTAGTCAAAACCATTGCGCAGCTCAGGGCTGAAGGAACTACGGTGGTTATTATCACGCATCGACCTAGTATCCTGAGTTCGGTTGACAAAATCCTTGTCATGCGCGAAGGACAAATCGAGATGTTCGGTGCACGGGATCAGGTCTTGGCAAAGTTCGCTCGTCCGGCTGCTGTCGCGACACGTCCTGGAGCCGCCTTCCCGACCAAGGCTGCTGGATAAAGAGGATCTCAATCTAGATGGATATCACCGTAACCCCTGGCCAGATTGACAGCTCCACGGAGCGAGGGTCGCTCCGAACCAGTGATAGACCGGAGCGAATTGCTGGTCTTTTCCTATTGTTGGTGGCATTGGGCGGTTTCATAGCCTGGGCGCTCCTTGCGCCTATTGACGGAGCGGTCGTAGCCTCGGGAGTCGTTGCGGTCGAGTCTTCTCGTAAGAATGTGCAGCATCTCGAGGGTGGAATTGTCAGCGAGATTTTCGTGCGCGAAGGCGATCGAGTGTCCGAAGGCGACGTTTTGGTGCGACTTGATGACACCGAGGCTAGCGCTGAGCTTCAGGTGGTCCGCGGCCAGTTCCTCGCGCTGCGCGCCCAAGACGCACGTCTAATAGCTGAGCGCGACGATCTCGCCGAGATCCAGTTTCCGGAGGAACTTCTCGCTGCCCAGGACGATCCTCGCATCCGCGAGGCTATCACTGGCGAGCGGCGAGTTTTCGAGGCGCGTCGCACATCTCTGACTGGCGAGCAGGAAGTCCTTGAGCAGCGCCGCGAACAGCTGCAAGAGCAAATTCGTGGACTTAACGCCTTGGTCGAGACGAAGAACAAGCGCATTAGTCTTTATCAGGACGAAATTGAAGGGATGATGACGCTTTTCGACAAAGGTCTTGGCGACAAGCGTACGCTTCGGGAGTACGAGCGCCTTTCGGCCGAGCTAGAAGGTGAACGTGCTCAGCATAAGTCGGACATTGCTGCCGCGCGCATTCAGATAGGGGAAACGGACATCCAGATCGCCCAGCTCAAACGCAAGTTTGCGAGCGAGGTGGTCACCGAGCTGCGTGAGGTTGAGACAAACGTGGCCGACCTGCGAGAGCGCATGCGGGCTCTTCGGAAAACACTTGACCGCACTGTAGTTCGAGCGCCCGTTGCAGGCGCTGCGGTGGATGTTAGTGTGCATACAGTCGGCGGCGTTATCCGGGCCGGCGATCAAATTCTCGACATCGTCCCCGAGGGTGAATCGTTTGTGATTGAGGCTCGCGTTCAACCCATAGACATTGACAGGATTACCCCAGGGATGGAGGCCGACCTGCGCCTGAGTGCCTTCAATGCCCGCACGACGCCGGTTGTTTCAGGTCGGGTCCTGACGGTCTCGGCTGATCGACTGATCGATGAAACTAACAAGGAGCCCTATTATCTGGCCCGTATTGAGGTTACCTCCGATGGTATGGCTGACCTCAAGGGGCGTGCGCTTCAAGCTGGAATGCCAGTGGAAGCCATGATCAAGACCGGGGAGCGCACTTTCTTCGACTATCTGTTCCGTCCCTTCACTGATCGTTTAGCACAAGCTTTCCGGGAGGAGTGATTCTGGCTGTGTTCCTGGTGCGAATACCGACTGAAGAGACGTCGGGTAGCTGGGTGGTGTCACCACCAATTCGCCCCCTAAGAACCCGGCGAGCGAATTTCCTCGCACAGGGCTCAAGCCTTGCTAGGGCACTGCGAAGCACCCGGAGGGCTGCTGAGGCCCGCCTTCACGAGTTGGAGTTGCCAGCGGCTGGCGGAGCGGTAAACTTGAGCCGTTTCTGGTTTAAGTTTCTTGCCCCACCTGGTGGGCCTTTAATGCGGCCGTTGGCGCGCATTGTCTAAGGTAACCGCACCGATTGAGCCTGTTCGCCTCGGTTTCGTGGTCCAAGACCCGTCGGAAGTCTGCCCGCTTTCGGGTTGGAGCAAAGTTTGAACCCCTATCCGGTACGGCCTAGACAGGCCTTCGCTTGATCCGACAGCCTTTACCCGCTCGCCCATCGGCCCACCCGCGGGGCGGTTTTCCAGCTTTTGGTAAGTACCTCATTAGAATCAGGAATGGAAAATTAAAGCAATACAAATCAATTCGAGTTTTGGTAAATCCTTGGGTAGTGCCCTTATGTATAGGATGTGTATAGGATGAAAAATTAAGAAATGTGCTGCCCAGGGCGTTGATCATCGGACCGTCCAGTCGGTTGAGTCGACAGCGTGAATCCTTAAAGGCAAAGCGACGTGGGAGCGGG
>NZ_JAAIJR010000210.1 GCF_010915725.1 Thiorhodococcus mannitoliphagus | reverse complement strand
CATGCTCCTACAAGGTTCCTGCGAAGATGCCTTATTTTAATAGAATCATAGCCTTAGATGCTAAGTCCATGGCATTGAGCGGTGATGGTCCTGCGTGAAGGAATCTTTGATGACAGAACCTTTGATGACGGAAGACATTGCGAAAGACAGTCCTGGAAGCCAAAAGATGACGGGATTCTGTGGCGAGGATCGCTCGCCGGCCTTGACTTGAGTCATTGCCGCCGGCATCCCGAGCGGACCGCAAATAACACGAATACATCGGTTGCGCCCGTAAAGAGCGGCAAGCGTGCGAAGGGTTTCATGAGCTGTTCTTTAGAATCCTGCGCTCAGCGCCAGTCGCGCAAAGGCTCGGCCGGAAAGAGCGGCGCCCTGAACGCGCCGGGGCTCTTGTCTCCGACACCATTTCGTCGCGAACTTCCTTAGATTCGCCCGCTTCGCCACCGGCGATCTTGCCCACATTGGCACATCGCTTCAGGGTTAAGGAAGAAGGTCGGGAATCGACCCACTGCTGACGCCCACCTTTCTGCCCTCCGTGGCAGCTTTGCGAGTTGGACCGGTCATCGCGGACGAGAGCGCCGTAGATACAATAGAAAAGACACACGCGAGTTCGGGGTATCCCACTCGTTCTGGCTAGCGATTCGACGCTCTCTTCGATGTTGAGAGCATGCCGTTCACAAACGCTCACAGGTGTCTCTGAAAGCGGAGTGGTCGGACTTGTTTCACGAGTTCTGCCAGCATACGCATGTCGGCGAGGAGCCAACCAATCGTCGCGACGATCAGGCCGGCTCTGAGACGATTATGCCAGCGTCTTAGTGCTCTTGCGGAGCGACCCGTAGCCAAGTCCAAAGAGCAGCGCCATAAGGCTGAACTCGCTGAGTTGGAACGCAGCACTGAGGCTGAGCAACCCGGCCGCCGCCACGAAGAAGACCGTAGTTCAAAACCAGAGCATCAGCACAGTGATGTTCGCAGGGCTCAACAACAATTCGTGGAGATCGCGGGCGCGCTCACAGGCTTTCCCGTCGCGTACTCCCGACCGAACCCGTCGCCGTAGACGCTCGCGACATAGAGGCCCATGCCCGTCACGAGGGTGAACAGCCCGGCGATTCTCGGCGACCGCTCCGGGCGCCGATAAGGGCAGCTGGCTAGACCACCTGCAGCCCGATCTGAGCCTGCTCGGATCGCGATTGCCTTGTGACACTCAGCGAGCGACAACCTGCTTGGTAAGCTTCGCATCGACGCGACTGCCTCTGGCCGAGCAGCCAACTGACGCGCGTCGACTCGCGTGCAAGACCAGAGTGCCATCAAAGAACAACGAAGCGCTTTCCACTATGATGGCAGGGTCTCTGCATCACACTGACGCAGCCTATCAACACGATCACCTGTCCGATGACGCCATCCGCCATGCCCAGAGTCGATACCGACCGCTTCTACCGTTACTCCCTTGAGCACTACGGCCACACCGCCAAAGGTGTGCAGTGGACTTCCGCCGACAGCCAATTGGCCCGCTTCGAGGCCCTGCGGCGGTTTCTGCCGGAGGATCTGTCGACCCTGACCCTCGCCGACGCGGGCTGCGGACTCGGGGATTTCTTCGCCTTCCTCAGCGCACGCGGGGAGCGTCCCGGACGCTATCTCGGGCTTGATGTGGTGGAGCCCATGGTGGAGGCAGCCCGGCTTCGCATCGGCGGGGAGATCCTGCTCCTGGATATCCTGCACGAAGACCTGCCTCAGGCCGACTACTACGTCTGCAGTGGGGCCATGAACACCCTGACGCGGGAGGAGACACAGTCCTTCATCGAGCGCTGCTTCATGGCCTCCACCGAGGGCTTCGTGTTCAATCTGCTCTTGGGACAGGACGCCCCGCTCAGCTACAACCTCTGCCGACCGGAAGAAGTGCGTGCCTGGACCGCCCATCTTGAGGCCGAGATAGCGATCGCTGACGACTATCTCCCGGAGGATTTCACGGTCGCCCTCAGACGTCAGCGCTGAGGGTGCTTGCACGCTCCCAGGTCTCCTGAGGCAGACTCACTTCGCGGCGTTGCGCTTCTCTGCCCCCCGAGCCGTCGCGGATTCACCCGATCTCGGCATTCGTACCGTCCTCGGCTGGACCGAGTTCAATGACGGTGTCTCCAACAGCAATACGCCCGGAATGGACGACGCGCGCCGTCAAGCCACCATGGCCACGCATCGCGATATAGCTCCCAGCGCCCAAGATCTCTTCCATGCGCGAGCAGGGATGAGCGCAGCCGGTGCCCTCCAGCACCGCCTCCCCGATCTGGAAGCGCCGGCCCTTGAGTGCGAGCAGGTTGATCCCGGACACCACCAGGTTGCGGCGCAGAATCTCGGGCGCAGGTGCGACACAACCCATCATGGCTCCGATCACCGCCAGGTGCTCGGCCTGGATCAGGGTGACTTGGCGCGTGCCACGTCGGCGGGCGCGATCATGATCGCCTTCCAGACCCTGACCAGCGATGGCGACGACGGACTCGGGTGTCTGCAGCGGTGCGCGCCGTTCGGGACGCTGGCCGATCCATTCCAGGCGTCCGGAGCGCGGAAAGCAGGCCTGCAGCGCATGAATATCTGGCATAGGATTCAGGGGAGCCGAAGGGAGGAGTAACACAGCCTGCCGTGGATGCCCATTTGGTTCAAATGACGGTCAATGCCTGAGCCCGATCTGCCCATGTCCCGTCTGATCCTGCATGTGGATCTCGACGCCTTCTACGCGTCGGTCGAGCAGCGCGACCATCCCGAGTGGCGCGGTCGGCCCCTGGTGGTCGGCGCCGAGCCGGGCCAGCGCGGGGTGGTCGCCACCTGCTCGTATGAGGCGCGCCGCTTCGGCGTGCACTCGGCCATGCCGATCGCGCAAGCCGTGCGTCGGCTGCCGCCGGAGACGATCTATGTGCGCCCGAGCATGGCGCGCTACGCGAAGGTCTCCCAGCAAGTCATGGGCGTGCTGGAGACCGTCTCCCCGGTGGTCGAGCGGGTTTCGATCGATGAGGCGTACCTGGATGTCTCCGGGCTGACGTCATTGGTGGGACCGCCCGCGATCATCGGGGCACAGGTCAAAGCACGGATCCGGCAGGCGGTTGGGCTCACCGCCTCGGTCGGGATCGGCCCGAACCGGCTCATCGCCAAGCTGGCGTCCGATGTGCAGAAGCCAGATGGATTGACGGTGGTCCCGCCCGAGCAGGTCGGCGACTTCCTCGCGCCCATGCCCTTCACCGTGCTGCGGGGCATTGGCGTCAAAACCGCTCCCCGGCTGGAGCGCCTGGGCGTGAAGACGATCGGGGATGTGCGTCAACTGCCGCTGGAGACGCTGCGTCAGCACCTCGGCGCCCGGACCGGGATTCAGGTCTACCAGCAGGCGCGGGGGCTCGCCGATGACCGGATCGATCCCGCCAGGCCGCGCCAGTCGATCTCCAGGGAAACGACCTTCCCGGAGGACGTGAGCGATCCGCGGATCCTGGAGGAGACCCTGCGCTGGGCCGCCCAGGAGGTCGGCTCGATCGCCCGGCAGACACGGCACTTGGGGCGTGTGGTCACGTTGAAGATCCGGTTCCACCCGTTCGAGACCCACACGCGCTCACGCACCCTGAAGGTGCCCACAGCGGACGACGCCGCGCTCTTTGGCGCCGCCTGGTCGCTGTTTGCGGCCGAGCCCTGGTCGGGCCGCCCGGTGCGGCTCATCGGGCTGGGGATCTCCGGCTGGTCAGCGACGGATGGCGGAGTCCAGATGGATCTGTTCGAGACGGCGGCACCCGAGCCCTGTCCGGAACACGACCGCTTGGCGGCGACCCTTGATGCCATCCGCAACCGATTCGGTGCGGACGCCATTCAGCGGGGGCTGAGCCGTCGCTCGCCGGGCTGAGCATCGAGGCGGGTTACGCCCAATACCGTTCAATGGAGCAAAGGGATAGCTGACGCAAAGCATTGAAATATGGATCGATTCAGCGTTTGAGCGCAAAATCACTTTTGACCGCAAGCGTTCCATAAGATGCTTTTAAAAACAGGAGGTTACGCCATTACTTGCCTCTTCCATTGAACGGTATTGACCTTAAACCGACCGGTCTAAAAACAATTCAGACGCTGTAGAGAAACCAACCATTGAAAAATCAAAAGCTTGCTGTTGAGAGGGCCTCTAAGATGGTCTTCAAGGCTAGAAAACGTCAAGAAGCAAGCCTTCAAAATCAGTCAGTTACTTCTTATACAGCGTCTCAGGCTCGGACCGGATTGCGTGCATTGCGCGAAGAGGGCGCCCTCCGGGGTGTAGTGCTCCCAGGACCAATCGCCCGTCTCTCGTCCTGGATGGGCGACGGCATAGCCAAAACGCACGGCGGTCTTGTCCATGGTCGCCGGCGGATAGGGCGCGACCCCTTCGATCAGCGGGGCGCCCGTTGCGTCCGCGAGCGGTCCGAAGGTTGGTGTCTCGTAACCGCTCGCTGGATCGAGCAGGGTGCCGCCATTGCCCAGGACTATCTGGGCCGGCAGATCCGGGATCTGCACGGCCTGCGCGACATGCAGATGACTCGAGAGGATGAGGTCGTAGTTGTCGAGCAATCCCAGCGACGCGACTTGCTGATCAACCGAGGTCCAGGGGGTCCAGAGCGGGTCGTCGGCGGGTTTGAAGAGGTCGGTGACATGCCCGAAGATGGGTCGATGCACTAGCAGCCAGGATTCCACGCCCTGGCTTCTGGACGTGAGCCTGGCCGCTTCCTCGTAACCCTGACGCTGAATCTCCGACCAGGAGGTGAGCGCGCCATCACCGCCATAGGTCGCGTCGACCAGCGCCAAACGCAGGGTGCGACTGAAATGAATGCGCAGATCGGTCGACCAGGTCGGCCGCAATCGGGGCGGCGGGGCCACCAGCACGCCATCTTGTTCGATCGGCGCGCAGACGTCGGCGCTGTCCATGAAGGGGTCGAAAAACAGGAAGTAGCCGTTGCCTCCCCGATCGCAGGCCTCGTGGTTGCCCTGAAGGATCACCAGGGGTGCCATCGGGAACAGCGGCGCCAGCGGCAAGAGCACGTCCGCGAGCCAGCCGTAGGCTGAGTCGGTGAAGGGGGCGCCGGTCAGCGGCGGCGGACTGGTGCCGCACAAGCCCTCTTGATCCGGCGGACAAGCGGCCTCCCGATAATAGAAATCGCCAAGATAGAGGACGACGTCGGGGCGGCGCTCGGCGATCCGCGCGGCGATCCTAGCCAGCGGCCACTCGGCGGTCGATCCGCAGTCCTGGACATCCGAGCCCTTGATCCGGCATCCGGTATCGCCGAGGACCGCGATTTCCCGAAGGCTGCGCGGGAGCGAGGCCGGAAGCTCGCGATGTCCCAAGTTGACCCGGATCGCGCCCTGGGGAATAGCCGCCTCGCAGACCGTCAACGCGCTGAAGGCCGGTGCCGTGGTCGCTGGCGCCAGACGTGCATCCATCTCGACACGCCGGCCCTGGTGAACCACGCCACGCGGACGGAAGGCGACCAGCATGTTCGGGCATTCAAGCCCAGCGGGGATGACGGCCCGCGCGATCAGTCCAGAAGCCGACTGACTCTCCGGGGCAACCAGGGTGTAGGCAACCAGGACCCCGTCGACGCCGGCATCCGGCGGGATGGCCGCCCTCGCGGTCTGAGTCTGCAACAGACCCAGCAGGCAGACTGCGCCGGCCAGGAGTGATCGTCCACGCGCACCCCAAGCCGCGAACGCCGAGGGCCATTGCAGAACTCCTGACATACGCCCATTAACTCGCTGAAATGGTGTTATAATTCTGGCTTGAATCGATAAATAAATACG
>NZ_JAAIJR010000020.1 GCF_010915725.1 Thiorhodococcus mannitoliphagus | reverse complement strand
ACATGGTCGGACTCGATAGGGTCAGTCTGTTGAGTAAATCCCATCTTAACCGGGTAAACTGTTATTCGGAAATCACCTACATCTACAACCCATTCTGACGGGCTCGACCGCGCCCGCAATCGCGTGTAATCAGAGGCAACCCCAGCGCTTCGCCCGTCTGCTGGGGTCCTTGTTGCTGCTGATTCTGCTCCATCCCTTGCTCGTCGGCTTCGCCTGGTGGGCTGTCTTCTTCGCCGTATTCTTGTCCATGATCGTCATCGCCAGCGTCTGCGCCGTACCGAGCGACCCGATCAAGAGGATGATCTTCTCCGTGCTGGCGGACCCTTGCGAAGGGCCAGAACCGAACACTTAGAAAGTGCCCATCAATTGTTTCCCGACGCGAGCGATGCCGCCCGAAATCCCCCCTGGCCCCCCTTTGCGAAAGGGGGGGAGTTGTTGATGAGCACTTTCTTAGCGACCGCGCTGCTGTCGGCTGCGACAAAGCGCATGTTCAAGACAGGGCTTTGTGCTTGCGGCTGGCAGCTTCTGCCAGGCTCAGCCTTTGCCCGCGGCCCGGTCGAGCGCCTTGAGGTGCTCGAGCTTTTCTTGGATGCGAATCTCTAGTCCGCGGTCGACGGGGTCATAGTAGCGCCGCTCACCCAGGTCCTCGGGGAAATAGCGCTCTCCCGCGGCATAGGCTTCGGGCTCGTCATGGGCATAGCGGTAGGCGCGGCCGTGCCCGAGTTCCTTCATGAGCTTGGTCGGGGCATTGCGCAGGTGGATGGGCACGTCCAGGGAGCCGGCGCCTCGGGCATCTGCCTGGGCCGCGCCCCAGGCCTTATAGACGGCGTTGCTCTTGGCAGCGCAAGCCAGATAGACCGTTGCCTGTGCCAGCGCGAGTTCGCCCTCGGGCGATCCCAACCGCTCCTGGGTATGCCAGGCATTGAGGGCCAAGTCCAAGGCGCGAGGATCGGCGTTGCCGATGTCCTCGCTCGCCATGCGCACCAATCGACGGGCAATGTAGAGTGGATCGCAGCCGCCATCGATCATGCGGGCGAGCCAGTAGAGGGCGGCATCAGGGCTCGAGCCGCGAACCGATTTGTGCAAGGCCGAGATCTGGTCGTAGAAGGCGTCTCCGCCCTTGTCGAATCGGCGCAGGGTGGCGGACGAAACTTCGACCGCGATGGACAGGTCGATGCGCCCCTCGGGCACGAGCTGAGTTGCCAGTTCGAGCAGATTCAAGGCGCGGCGCGCATCGCCATCAGCGGCCGTGGCAAGCAGTCGGGCCGCGTCCTCGTCGAGTTCGAGTCCGGCACCGCCGAGCCCCTGATCGGCATCCGTCAGTCCTCGCCGCAAGACGGAGACGAGATCGTCCTCGGTCAATGACTTGAGGACGTAGACGCGCGCACGCGACAGCAGGGCATTGTTGAGCGAGAAGGAGGGATTCTCTGTCGTCGCCCCAATGAAGGTCAGGGTACCGTTCTCGACATGCGGCAGGAAGGCGTCCTGCTGGCTCTTGTTGAACCGATGGACCTCGTCGATGAAGAGCGCGGTTCCCCTGCCCTCCATCTGGCGAACGGCCTTGGCCTCGGCCACCGCCTCGCGGATCTCCTTGACCCCTGCCAGCACTGCTGAAAGGGTGAGAAAGTGCGCGCCGGACTGATTGGAGACCAGGCGCGCCAGCGTCGTCTTGCCGGTCCCGGGCGGCCCCCAGAAGATCATGGAGTGGAGGCGACCCGAGTCGATGGCCTGGCGGAGCGGCTTGCCGGGAGCGACCAGGTGTGACTGTCCGGCGAATCCATCGAGGCTCGTCGGACGCAGCCGATCCGCGAGTGGCGCGTCCTGCGGGGCGCTGATCATGGTGATCTAGTCGAACTGGAGAAAGTCGTCGACGGCGCGCGGGTCGATCTTGAAGAGGCTCGGCTTGAGACTGACGTTGCGTTGGGCCCCGGAGAAGTTCAGGCGCGTTTCCTGCCCGAAACTGTCCTCCATGATGAGACTATCCAAGGTCTCTTTGCCGAAGCCGATCTCGATCTTGACGATGTCTGTATCACCCGCCTTGGGGATGAGTTCTACCCAGTCCCGCCCATCCGTGCTCTCGATCGAACGAACCCGAAAGTGCTTTTCGATCGGATCCGCGCTGGCGAGCAGCAGGGCTGGCGTGCCGCGGAGCGACTTGTCCTGGCTCTGTTGCGAAACCTGCTTGAGTTCGATGTCGTGGAGGTAGACCCGCTTGCCATCCGCGATGATGACCTGCTCGTTCGGCGTATCGTACTCCCAGCGGAAACGCCCGGGGCGTTGGAGGTAGAGGGTGCCGTTCGCCTGCATCATTTGGCTGTGATCGGCGCTGAAGGTGTATTGTTCGAAGCTTGCCTTGAGGCTGTCCAGTCCAGAGAGATAATCATCGACGCGCTTAGCAGCGTCGCTCGCGACGGCGCCGCCCATCCACGTCAGGGCGATCAGTATCGACAAGAATCCAAGGCCGGCGCGCACGCCTGAACGCGAAATCCGCGGCCGAGGGGAGAGAGCATCGAGAATAGACATCATGCTGAGCTTGTCCTGAAGTCACAACCTAGCGAGAAGACAACGCGCCGATCGATAAGTGCCGCCCGCCCGCTCGATTCAGGCGATCAGGCCAATCGCCGATCAGCCTGAAAGGATCTGTCAAAGCCTAGAGGACACGAAGCGCACAGGCCCCTTCGCGATTCCGACGACCCAGTTTGGATCGAGTTTGGATCAGTCTTCCATCGGGGGCGGAGCGAGGACCTCGCGATTCCCATTGGTCTCGGCCGGACCGACGACACCGATCCGCTCCATCTCTTCCACCATGCGCGCGGCACGGTTGTAGCCGATCTTGAGCTTGCGCTGAACGCCGGAGATTGACGCACGACGGCTCTCGATGACGAACTGTACGGCCTCGTCGAACAAGGGGTCGCTGTCCTCGGTATCACCGCGCGGCTCGGGATCGATACCCGGAAGCGTTTCTGTCGGTTCGCGGAGCACATCATGGATGTAATCCGCCTCGCCATATTGGGACTTGAGGAACTCGACCACCCGATGGACCTCGGGGTCGTCGACGAAGGCACCATGAACCCGTTGTGGGATGTTGGCGGTCGGCGGCAGATAGAGCATATCGCCATGCCCCAGCAGCTGCTCGGCCCCCATCTGGTCGAGGACCGTACGCGAGTCGATGCGCGACGACACCTGAAAGGCCATGCGCGTCGGGATATTGGCCTTGATGAGACCGGTCAGCACGTCCACCGATGGGCGCTGCGTCGCGAGCAGCAGGTGGATCCCAGAAGCACGGGCCTTCTGCGCCAGTCTCGCGATCAGCTCCTCCACCTTCTTGCCGACGACCATCATCATGTCGGCCAGCTCATCGATGATGACGACGACATAGGGCAGATGGACCAGCGTCGGCACCTCGCCGCCCAGCGCCATCATGTCTTCCGGGCTGACGGTCGGGTCTGGGATCGGCGTGCCGGCGGCCTCGGCCTCCGCAACCTTGCGGTTGTAGCCAGCGATGTTGCGAACGCCCATCTTCGCCATGAGCCGATAGCGGCGCTCCATCTCACCGACACACCAGCGTAGCGCGTTGGCCGCCTCCTTCATGTCGGTCACGACGGGGGTCAGCAGATGCGGAATGCCTTCATAGACGGACAGCTCCAGCATCTTCGGATCGACCATGATGAGGCGCACGTCCTCGGGGCCGGCCTTGTAGAGCAGGCTGAGGATGATGGCGTTGATGGCCACCGACTTGCCCGAGCCCGTCGTACCCGCAATGAGCGCGTGCGGCATCCGTGCCAGGTCGGAGACAACGGGCAGACCCGAGATATTGGTTCCAAGCCCGATCGTCAGGGGCGAGCTGGCATCTTGATAGGCGGGGGAGTCGAAGATCTCGCGCAGGAAAACCGTCTCGCGCTGCTTGTTGGGAATCTCGATACCGATAACGGACTTGCCAGGAATGATCTCGACCACCCGCACGCTGACCGTGGTCAGCGCACGCGCGAGATCGCGCGCGAGTCCGGTGATTTTGCTCGCCTTGATACCAGGGGCGAGGCGCAGCTCGAACAAGGTCACCACTGGCCCTGGGTAGACCGCGACGACTTCTACCTGGACACCGAAATCCGCCAGGTTGGTCTCGACCTGCCGCGAGAGTTCCTCGAGCTTCTCCTGCGAGTAGCCACGGCCGCTCTTGCGCGGCGCGTCCAGAAGGTCCAAGGGCGGACGGGGAACTGCTCCCGACGGCCGTGACGCCGGCGGCCTAGAGGGCTCAGGCCGCTTGGGCTGCAATGCCGTGCCTTGCGCCTCTCGAGCGCCTTTGGGCAAGACATCGCGCAAGCCGTCGGCCATCTCGCGCAGTGCGGCGCCGGCGTTCTTCATGAGTCCGGGCGTCGTCCTGGGAAGGTCGACGGCCGATTCCGGCTCGGGCGCTGCTGGAGCGGGATCCGCCATGGCGTCCTGAACGCCCTGGGGGAGCTTGGTGAGTGGACGCTTGGGCGCCTTGCGGCGGCGTTGCGGCTCCGCATCAGGAGCGCCGTTCGGCAGCTGTGCGGCTGCGGGATCGACGAGCTTCAGCGCCTTTGGGAGACCGTGCGGATAGGCCTCCTTTTCTGAACGCTTGCGTACCTGAGTCGAAGACAGACCGCCGACCGCTCGGGCCATGGCATGCCACACTGAGGTCGTGGCTTGGAGCACCGCGGCCCCGATCGCATCCATCAGCTTGACCCAGGAGATGCCGAAAAAAAGCGTCAGACTGACCGCGAGGCCGCCGACCAGAAATAGATTGGCACCGGTTGGATTGAAGGCGGTCAGCATATGGCTGCTTATGAGGAGCCCCAGACCTCCGCCGGCGCCGTTGGGCAGATAGTCCCCAGCGACGGCAAAGTGAATGGACGCAAAGGCGCACCCCGCCGCCACGGTGATCAGGAAGCCGATCCAGCGCAACGACAGGAGCCAGGTCTTGACGCCCGCGTCCTCGCCCGCGCCGCGAAACACCAGCCAGGCACTCCAGGCAACCATGAAGGGAATCAGGTAGGCAAAGAATCCGAACAGATAGAGCGCGATATCGGCAAACCAGGCCCCGGTCCGGCCACCTGCGTTGCTGACCTGGTTGGCCTCACCGACGTAGGACCAACCCGGATCCTGTGGTGAGTAGCTCACCAACGAAAGCGCAAGGTAGATCGCAACGCACATCAGCGTCCACATGGAGCCCTCGCGCAGTGCGCGCTCGACGTGATCGCTGAAAGTGAGCTGCCCGAAGCGTGTTGCCTGTGCCATGCGGTCCTCCAAATATTCCGCGACATTATAGCCTTAGCGGATATTTTTCGCGCAATTTCCGCATGAGCGGTCTGACGGCGTACAAGTCGCCCGGAACCGACGGTCAGGCTCGAGGCCGTGCAGGCCCGAGCTGGCAAAGGCCACGCCGAAAGCGGCTAGAGTCCTTGGGGGCGCAAAATGCTTGCAGATGAGTCAAATTTCGATGCAGCGTCCGACTATCCAAGGGCGTCGGGATCGGGATCGGGATCGGGATCGAACCGACGATAGCGATGGCATGACGCGTCGGTCTGAGGCGAAGCCTCGCTAGATGGAAGACGAGCGAGCCGGATTGGCATCAACAGAAGCCTTCGAGACTCAAATCCGGCGGAACGCCGAGCCTGTTCAGGAAACAGCGCCCCATCGCGCCAACAATCCGTCGCGCAGGCTCCGAAAGGCGGACGACAGGAGGCTGGAGAAGCCCCGAAAAAGAGAGGATGCAGTCGCTCCGAACTCAGAACATGTGAAGCAAGCGACGCGCCCTTCGCTCGACAACAGCATGCAGCCAGCAACAACGGAGTCGAAAACTCCGAGACATCGGTCAGGCCCCAGTCGCGCGCGACGGGAAAGCCTTCAGGGTAAAGCCACGGGAAGAGACTGGCTTCCAGGCAACTTGGACGCTCCGTGCGATCCGTCGCCCGCACTCAGCCTGCAGGCCTTGCGTCCCATTCCCGCGGCAGTAAAGCTCACTCGGGGGTCACATTCTCCGCCTGTGGTCCCTTAGGTCCCTGAGTCACCTCCATGGTCACCCGTTGACCCTCAGCCAAGGTACGGCGCCCGCCGCCGCCGTTGATAGCGCTGTAGTGCACGAAGACATCCTTGCCCTCCTCACGCTCAATGAATCCATAGCCCTTTTCATCATTGAACCATTTCACGGTTCCAGAAACCAATTCGCCTGTCATAACAACCTCATCACAAAAGACGCACCAACCTAGGTTGGTATTTCAATGACGGAGCCCGCGAGAAAGGGCCTCGTCATTCCGCTCGATAGCGAGTGGAATTCGCTTGGCTTGCGGCGTCGATCATCGTTTGGGCCAGTCGTCTTCCGTAGGGTGGACAAGCGCAGCGCAGTCCACCAACGCCGACGCGGGATTCGGTGGACTTCGCTTTCGCTCGTCCACCCTACCGGCCCAACTCATGACCAAGGCCTTGGCTTGCATCTTGTAAGCCCCTGAGCTTGCCCTGAGCACAGCAATGCTCGAGCAAGCCGACTTGAGGAAGCTCCTTTGTCGTCTCTGAGAGCACCAAGAGCCCACCACCTGTCTTACCGCAGACCCCAAAGGCCGACAAAAAGAGTCAACAAAAACCTACTAGGCATTCGTCCAGATATTGCGCTCCGACCCCAGCCGAGATGAGCGGCGTCATCACTCGCGTCACCCCGACTCATCCCCCTCCCTTCAACTCCAAGCGCGCTTGCAACCTCGCTCCGCGCCTGTCTCGAACATTCGCGGTAGGCGTTGCGCCGCAGTGCACGTGCAAGGTGGAATACACCAAGCAATTAGCGAGGCATTTGCCTTTACACGGCAAGCAGAAGAAGGGAAGGCAGTAAAGGCAGGGTAAAGAGGTCAGGCACTTTCTGTTCGAGCTTATTCCTCGCGCTCCATTCTGCGCGGGCCATGATTAGCAGCCTCGTGGAAGATCCGATTTCCCATTTTCTTTGCGTTCATTGCAACTGACGGCCGGATTATAACCGATAAAAGGCTCGTGCAAATGCTGTTCAGGTGAAGAAAAGTCGTTGCAATGCTCCAACGGAGGTTACCCACACCCGGTCACGACGCCGGGCGCACCCGGCTCCTGACGCCACAATGACACCGCCCCGTGATTTCGCGCGAATCTTCATCGCCCTCTCGCATGAACGGGAGCGCGCTCCATTGGCCAGGCGCAGCACAGGCGAAGAACAGCAGGCGAGCATGGTGTCACACCGCTCACGAGACCCGCGATCAAGCCGCCTTCGCGCGCGTCTTCGGAACGGAAAACACCTGAAAGAGATGGCTGAGACCTGAGTCTCTCTTGGGGAGGCCGCGAGGGCTCTTGTCCGCCGGACTGCGGTCGGTCAAGCCTCGGAAACCGGAAAGGGCCAGATGGAGAAGCTTGGGAAGCGACGTGATCACCGACCGCGGAGCACGAGCATCAGAGGTCACCGGAAAGCGCCTCCACTTCAGCCGGCCGGAGCAGATCATGCTTATCCGCGCCCAACCCGAACCTCAGCGCCGACTAGAATCCTTGAGGGCGCAAAATGCTGGCAGATGAGTCAAATTTCGATGAAGCGTCCGACCATCCAAGGCCGTCGCTATCGGGATCGCTATCGGAATCGGGATCGCTATCGTCGGTTCGATCCCGATCCCGATGGCATGACTCGTCGGTCTGAGGCGAAGCCTCGCTAGATGATGGGAGCGGACTCGATCATGGTCACGCTGGGGTAGACCAGTTCCTGGTTCGGCACACAGGTAAAGTTTCCCTGAATCGCATCGATGCCGGCGGCAAAGAGGATTGGCATGAGCGCGACGTTCTCAATGGCCAGCGCGATGACCTGCATGCCCTCTCTGTGGGCGCAGCGTACGAAGGCATTGAGCGCCTGCTGCGAGGCCGCCCCCTCGACCAGCCCTTGCACGGTTGCGGAAGAGAGCTTCACGTGGGTGATGAGGGCGCGATGCGACTCGAGCAACTCGCGGTCATCCAGCCTGGGATCTTCCAAGAGGACCCCGTGCTGCTTGACCTTGAGCATCTCGGCCAAGCGGCTGATTCCGTCGCCGGCCTCTTCGAATGCAGACTTCTTGACCTCAACGACGATCGAGCCCGGAGTCAAATGTGCGGCCGTAAAGAAGGTCCCGATGGCGCGAACCTGCTTCTCGGACTTTAGGGTCTGGGTCGAGAGATTCACAAAGAGGGTCGTATCTCTGGCCCCGCTGCTTTGCATCTGTTCAAGCACGGCGATTGCCTGGCGGCAGATCCAGAGGTCGATATTTCCGATCCAACCGGCGTCGGCGGCGAGTGGGAGGAAGCGATCAGGGAGCAACAGCTGGCCAGTTTCGTCCTTCAGCCGGACCAATGTCTCAAACATGTTGCGATGTTGACCCTCAGGTCTGAAGGCAACGATGGGTTGGTATTCCAGCGTCAGTCCACCCCCATCGATGAGGGTGCGCATTCGATCGAGTTCCATGGGCTCGGTCTTGCCCGCCTCGCCATCGGCGCCGCCGCTCGGATGCACCCGCTTGCTCAGGTCGTTGATGGTCGGAACCATGAACTGACTCCGCCCTCCCGACTCATTCGCAACCGAGTGCCGTAGCGCACGCAGCTGCTTGCGCGTCGCAGCGTTACGGACCTCCCGTTCACAAACCATGAGGAGATGATCCACGTCGTCTCGATCGACGACATCGGCCGCGCCGTAGCTCAGGCTCTCCGCCGGTCGCAGCGCGCTCTTGGAGTCTTTGAGAAGGACTAAGGACGCCTCAAGGGAATCCCGCACAGGATCGATCTCGCTCGCAATCCCCTTATCAAAGAAGGCGGCGGCGTCACAGAGAATCAAATCCCACCAGAGCGGCTGATCAAGGGCCGCCTTGACGGCATCTGGGTGACTGGCCTCGGTCAGATCGACCACAATTCCATGCCGATTCAGGAGAGCGCTGATGCGCAGCTCAGCTGGCTCTGGATAAACACAGAGAATGTTCTTGATTTTTTCCATCCTGAAGCCGCTCTCTTGGCCCGTCGCTGAGTGGGATCTTCACACTGCCGAGGATCATCGGCGCGGGAAAACCATACGTCGCAAGCCGAAAAAGCGCAAGCAAGGCGCGGCACTCAGCGCGTCTCCGCAGTCAGATGACAGCTCACGACCCTCGTCTCGCTGAGTCGAGCTTCCTCAGGATAGCTGTGCGGACAGCGCTCAAAGGACTGCGGACAGCGCGGATGGAAGTAGCAGCCGGACGGCGGATGGCTCGGAGACGGCATATCGCCGTCGAGTCGAATGACGTTGCGGCGCTTGTCTTGCTCCACGACCGGCACCGCAGAGAGGAGCGCACTCGTATAAGGATGACGCGGATCGTCCAGGATCTCATCGACCTGACCGCGCTCGACGACGCGACCCAAGTACATCACAGCAACCTCATGGGCGAGGTAGGCGACGACGGAGAGATCATGGGTGATGAAGAGATAGGCAAGGCCCAGCCGCGCTTGCAGGTCCTTCAGCAGATTGAGGATCTGGGCCTGCACCGAGACATCGAGGGCACTGGTCGGCTCGTCGCAAACGATGATGCGCGGCTCCACCGCCAATGCGCGGGCAATGCAGATGCGCTGTCGCTGTCCGCCGGAGAACTCGTGCGGATAGCGCCTCGCGGCCTCGGGATCCATGCCTACCAGGTCGAGCAGCTCGGCCACGCGGCGCATGCGATCCGCGCGGCGCTTGGCGATCCCCAGGGCCTGAAGACCCTCGCCGATGACGTCGCCGACGAGCATGCGGGGGTTCATCGAAGCGAATGGATCTTGGAAGACGATCTGCAGGTCCTTGCGAAAGGGGCGCATCCGGCGGTTGCTGAGTCCGATCAGCTCCTGATCACGGTAGCGCACCGAGCCGCCAGTCGGCTGGATGAGCTGCAAAATACCCTTTCCCGCGGTCGTCTTGCCGCAGCCTGACTCACCGACGAGCGCCAGGGTCCGGCCCTCCCGCAGCTCGATAGAGACACCGTCAACGGCGCGGACATGACCCACGACCCGGCGCAGGACGCCATGATGAATCGGGAAGTGGACCTGAAGTCCCTGTGCGCTGAGGAGCGGCGCGCCACGCTCATCGGACCGTGCGGCGTCTGTCGTAGCGCTGGATAGGCTCGCCGTGCCCACAGCGCCATGAGGCGTCTCGGCGGCTTTGGCCACCTCCCCCGCGACCTCCGAATCCCAGAGGAAACAGCGGGCGCCATGCCCGTTCGCGATCTCGAGCCACGCGGGAGTCCGAGTCCGACAAACATCCATGACCGAAGCGCAACGCTCGGCGAAACGGCAGCCGTGGAAGACCGCATCGAGGCGTGGGACTCTCCCCGGAATCACCGCGAGGCGGCCACTGCGTTTTTCGGCCGCAGGCAGACTCTCCAGCAGCTTGCGGCTATAGGGGTGAGCCGGATTGGCGAAGAAATCGGCGACGGGCGCGGTCTCGACGATATGCCCGGCGTACATCACCGCGAGGCGATCTGCGGTTTCCGCGACCACGCCCAGGTCGTGCGTGATGAGCAGGACGGCCATGCCGGTCTGCCGCTGCAGGTCCTTCAAGAGACGGAGCACCTGCGCCTGAATGGTGACGTCCAAGGCCGTCGTTGGCTCATCCGCAATCAGCAACTCGGGATCACCCGCGAGCGCCATGGCAATCATGACCCGCTGCTTCATCCCGCCCGAGAGCTGGTGCGGGAACTCCTTGGCGCGCTGCTCGGGGTCGGGGATACCAACGGCGCGCAGCAGCTCGACGACCCGGCCCGCGACCTGAGCGCGCGAGCGTCCTTCATGGATGCGCACCGCTTCGGCGATCTGGTCCCCGACCGTCAACACAGGATTCAGGGACGTCTGCGGCTCCTGGAAGATCATCCCCATGCGCCCGCCGCGGATCTTTCGCATCTCTGCCTCGGTCAGGCGCAGCAGATCGGTATCGCGCAATCGGACGACGCCCGCCGCGATGCGTCCGGACGGCGGGAGGAGACGCATCAGACTAAGGGCCGTCATGGACTTTCCGCACCCCGACTCGCCGAGGAGCGCGAAGGTCTCCCCGGCCTGGATGTGAAGGTCCAGCCCATCGACCACGCGGAGGGGATGACTCGGGTCGCCGAGCTGGGTGGTCAGGGATTGGACTTGAATGAGCGGATCAGGCATCGGGGCAGTTGGCAGTTGGCAGTTGGCAGTTGGCAGTGGAGTGTCGCACCCGTGGGCGCCAGGACTGAAGCGTAACGGATGCCTGGTCGTCTCCGCTCCTTATGCACCGCTCGCTTGTCTCAGCCGGGGGTCGAAGGCGTCGCGCACGACGTCGGCGAAGAGGTTGGCGGCAAGCACCAGGGTGAACATGAAGAGGAAGGCAGCGGCGAGCGACCACCAGACCACGGGGTCTCTGGCCAACTCCAAGCGGGCGCTATTGATCATGTTGCCCCAGCTATTCATGGTCGGATCGACGCCGATGTTGACGTAGGACAGCACGGCCTCGGCCAGCACCAGACCGCTGAAATCCAGCACCAGAGTGATGAGGACGATGTGCATGACGTTGGGCAGGATATGGCGCGCGATCACGCTGAATTGCCCGACGCCGAGCGATTGTGCCGCCTGGACATAGTCGATCTCGCGCAGTTTGAGCGCCTCGCCGCGCAGCAGCCGGCAGAGTCCGGTCCAACTGGTCACACCCAGGATGAGGCAGAGGAAGAGCAGGCGCAGGTCGGCGCGCTCCACCAGGCTCGTGAAGGAATCCGCATGATTGCTCATGTAGACCTGGAGCATCAGGATGACAGCGGCGATCAGCAGCACGCCAGGAATGGAGTTCAGCGTGGTGTAGAGGTATTGGATGACGTCGTCGACCCAGCCGCGAAAATAACCGGCGGCGATACCGAGCAAGAGGGCCGCAGGGAGCATCACCAGGGTCGTCAGCGTCCCGATGAGCAGCCCGGTCCGGACGCTCTTGAGGGTCTGGTAGAAGACATCCTCGCCGACCTTGTCGGTGCCGAGGACGTGATACTGAAGCGCCAGCTCGGCCGCGACGGAGCTGAGCACCAGCAACGCCGCCAGCGTCATCAGGGCCGTGCGCCAAGGCACCTGCGTCTTGCCGGCGAGGATGCGATCTCTCGCCTCGATGAGCGAGACACCCCAAGATCGCGCCAGGAGCCAGCAGACCCCTAAGATGAAAAGCCCAGATGCAATGATGCCCTTCACAGCCCCGAGCAGGCTGCGCCAGGCGATGTCCCATCCCCGCTGGCGTGCGGGGTTCTCCAGGTGGGCACCACCGTATTTCAGCCGTGGATAGTCACGCACGACCGTGCCATCCGGCTGATCGATCGCCTCCTTGACGAAGAGATGCGTCGCGAAGGGCGCCGAGTAGGTCTTCTCTTGGCGCTCACGCAGACCACTGAGCGCCAGGTCTAACAGACTCAAGACCTCGGGCGAATAACGCGCCTCCTCGACGCCGGGCCGAGCATCCTGCTTGAGACGCAGATGCACCGTGTCCAAGAGCCCGACCAGTGCGTAGGCCATGAGAACGACCAGCGTCGCCACACCGACGCGCGAGCGCACGACGCGCCGCCAGGGATCGCGGAGGTGCTCGTGGCGGGACGCATAGAGGGCGAAGGTCAGCCCGAGCGCCAAGAGGACGAGCACCAGGGCGTCAGTCCAAAGAATGACGGGGATCAGGGGCATGACGTCGGCATCCTCACTGAAGACGGACCCTCGGATCGACGACCGTATAGGAGATGTCGGTCAGGATGAGACCCAGGATGTAAAGCACGGCGCCCAGGAAGACCATGGAGCGCACGATGGCGAAGTCTTGGTTGCTGATGGCGTCGATGGTATAGCTGCCCAGGCCCGGAATCCCGAAGAAGGACTCCGTGATGAGGCTACCCATGAAGAGCAGCGGCAGCACCACGACCACACCAGTCAAGATTGGAATGAGTGCGTTGCGCAGGACGTGACGGAAGAGCACGAAGCGCTCGCTCAGGCCCTTGGCCCGCGCAGTGCGCACATAGTCCTTGGCGATCTCCTCGAGAAAGAGCGAGCGGTACCAGCGCGTGCCCGAGCCGATGCCACCGATGACGCCGACGATGACGGGCAGAATCAGGAACTTCCAGGCATTCAGCCCTTGGTCGTAGCCTGAGATGGGCACTAGGTGAAAGGCCTTACTGAGGAGAAACTGGCCGCCAATGATGTAGAAGAGGCTGGAGATGGACAACATGGCCACCAGCAGCACCACGCTGCCAATGTCGATATAGGTCGCGCGGAAGAAGACGATGAAGAGTGCGTAGCTGATGTTGAAGGCGAGCCCAACCATGAGCACGGGGACAGCGATCGCAAGACTCGGCCACATCCGCTGCGAGATGTCGTACCCGATGTCGCGCCCGTCGTCCGAGGAGCCGAACTGAAAGGCGAAGAGCTTGACCGATTTCTGGAAGAAGATGGTGTCCGTCAAGCTCGCCAAGCCAGAGGCCGCGTCATTGTAGAGCAAGGGCCTGTCGTAGCCGTGCTCCGCCTTCCAGGCCTGGATCGCCTCTGTGGTCACCCGCTTCTGCCCGAGGTGCATGCGCGCCATATCCTCCGGCGAGTTGACCACGAAGAAGAGCAGGAAGGTGATCAGATTGACACCGATGAGGATGGGGATGGCATAGAGGATCCGCCGCAGAATGTAGGCGCTCATAGGGCCGTGCTCCGTTCGCGACGGCGCACCATCCACAGGGCTGGAATGACCAGCAGCAGGATCAGACCGCCAATGGCCCAGATCGGCCAGAGAACCGGCTCGTTCCATTCACGTCTCAGCTCCGCCCGCTGCTGCGGGTCCAAGCGGCGATACTTGAGCGTGTTGTTGGCCATCTCGTTCGGGTGGGCATTGTGCAGCCATTGGTGATGGAGACTAAAGGCCTTTGGGAAGAAGCCCCAGACCCAGGGCGCGTCGGTGCGCGCGATCTCGACCATACGATCGACGATGGCCTGGCGTTGAGGGCCGTCCTCCATGAACTTCATGGCGTCGAAGAGACGATCGAATTCCGGATTGGCGTAGTTGGAGGCGTTCTCGCCCTGGTGCTCCACCTTGCCGTTGGGACCATAGAGCAGGAAGAGGAAATTCTCCGGGTCCGGATAGTCGGCGTTCCAGCCCCACATGAACACCTGCCCCGTGCCGTTGCGGATCTTCTCCTGGAACCTGTTGTAGTCCGTCGAACGAATGACCAGCTCGATCCCCAGCTTGGCGAACTGTTTGCGGATCCAGTTGAGGCGCGCCCGATCATCCGGCCCGGTCGCCACCGCCTCGTAGTTGATGGAGAGTCCGCGTCCGCTCTCGCGATCGACGCCGCCAGGATAGCCCGCCTGCTCCATCAGCGTGCGCGCCTCCTCCAGACTGCGCCGGACAGGGCGGCCGTCGCGCCACTCGTAGACGAAGGGGTTGATGCCGGCCTCGCCGTCCCGATGCCCGAAGATCCCGGGCGGGATCGGCCCTTGAGCAACCAGACCGCGACCATTGGCGAAAATGGAGATGAACTCCTCGTAGTCCATGGCAATCGAAATGGCGCGGCGCAACAGCCGGGCGCGCTGCGAGTCACCACCGACCACGGGATCCAGCATGTTGAACCCCATGTAGAAATTGGACGGTTGGACGGCGGTCAGCAGCTCGATTCCCTGCGCGCGCATGTCCGCCGTTAGCATCGGCTGGTCTTGAGCGTCGATCTGGACCGCTTGATCGAAGGCGTCGGAAGAGATCCCTGAGCTGTCGTAATAGCCTTGGAGGAACTTGTTCCAGCGCGGAATATCCTCCTTCTCGAGGCTGTAAACAGCCCGATCGATGAAGGGGATCGGCTTGCCAGCATCGGCGAGAATGCCGCTCACCGCGTCCTCCGGCATACCCTCGCTCGGATAGCGCTCGCCGTGGAAATTGGGATTGCGCTCCAAGGCCATGCGCAGATTCGGGTTGTTCTCGCTCAGCATGTATGGCCCGGTCCCAACGGGATACCAATCGAGCACGATGTTGCGCTCGGCCATTCCGGGCTGCGCATAGAAGACGTCCGCCTCCCACGGCAAGGGCGCGAAGAAGGGCATAGCAAGCCAGTAAACGAACTGCGGGTATTTGCTCTCGACAGTGATCTTGAAGCTGTAGCGATCCAACGCCTGGACGCCCTGGATCCGGGCCTCTCGCAGCGCCTGGATACGCGCCAACTCCCCATCCGTCTCCAGACCAGCCAGGGCTTCGGCAAGCTCACCGAAGCCGCGAATGTGCTGACTCATGACGCCAGCGATGGGCGAGTGCAGCCAAGGCGCGGCTAGCCGCTTGATCTGGTAGATATAATCCTCTGCCGTCAGCTCTCGCGTGCCGACTTGGTCGAAGTCAGCAAGCTGGTTGACTCCGGCCAGGTCGGATGACTCGATCGCGTGGTAGAGATAGCGACCCTCATCATCGCTTGCAAAGGCGGGATGCGGCTGAAAACGAATGCCAGGCTGGATTCGGATCACATAGTCGCTGCGGTCGATCTCGCCGGGAGCGACGTCATCCGGCAATGCCGCGCCGGAAGCATCGAAGTAGCGCGGAGCCGGGACCTCGGCCGCGGACAGCGGTACCAGCTGATAGGGTCGCAGCAGAAAATGATATTGCAGCGGCGGCTCGTAGATCTGCGCCAGAAAGGCGTATTCGTTCGCACTGTAGGAGCGCGCCGGATCCAGATGCTTGGGCCGCTCCGCGAAGGAGCTGTAGTAGGTGTTGCGCGTGGCATCGGCGCTTGGGTAGGGATCGTTCCAAGTGCTGTCGCCGCAGCCACTCAGCAACAGGGCCAACGCGGCGAGCAGCCACCAAGGCGTCTTCTCTCTCAAACCGCATGCTCCCGGCTGACCCTTCCGTCGAATGACAACTTTCGGTACTGTTACGCGCCACATTGGGGTGTCATCGACGAATTCTATGCGCACCTGAGGCTATCCTCACCCAAGGCTATCAAGCGCGCGCGGCGCGCTCACTACTGAACGGAAGAGACAACCGAACATGGGTTTCCTACAAGGCAAGAAGGTTCTCATCACGGGCATCGCGAGCAACCGCTCCATCGCTTGGGGCTGCGCCCAGGCCATGCATCGCGAGGGCGCCGAGATCGCACTGACCTACCAAAACGAAAAGCTCAAGAGCCGAGTCGAGGACCTCGGCGCCAAGATCGGCTGCAAGGTCATCCTCCCACTCGATGTGGGCAGCGACCGCGACATCGCGCATCTCTTCCAAGAGCTGGAACAGCATTGGGACGGGCTGGACGTCATCGTACACGCCATCGCCTTCGCCCCCAAGCACGAGCTGGCCGGAGACTATGTCGAGGAGCTGACCCGCGAGGGCTTCACCACGGCCCATGAGATCTCGTCCTACAGCTTCTCCGCGCTCGCCAAGGCCAGCCGTCGCATGATGGAGGGCCGCAATGGCTCGCTCCTCACCTTGAGCTTCTTGGGCTCGGTGCGGGCCGTACCCTACTACAACGTCATGGGTCTTGCGAAGGCCAGCCTGGAGGCGAATGTCCGCTATCTCGCCGCCTCGCTCGGCCCCAGTGGAACTCGGGTCAACGCCATCTCGGCAGGTCCCATCCAGACCCTCGCCGCCGCGGGCATCTCCCACTTCCGCTCCATGCTCAAGCAGGTCGAGCGCCACACGCCCCTGCGTCGGACCGTAACTCAGGAAGAAGTCGGCAATGCCGCGGCCTTCCTCTGCTCGGACCTGGCCAGCGGCATCACCGGCGACATCCTCTACGTCGATAGCGGCTTCAACATTCTCGGTCTGGGCTGAAGCGCGCGTCTTCATCCCTGCGCTGCAAACGCATCGCATCGCTCGAAGGGATTCTAGACAGGATTAACAGGATTTCCCGAGCCCTTGGCTTGGCATCCTGTTAATCCTGCACTTCCCCCCCAGCCATACACCGGGAGCCGAGTCGGTCCCGTTGCGCCCCCACTTGTCAGATCAGGATGTCCTCGGCGTGGAGCAGGTCGGCGTAGAGGTCGTTCTTGATAATCTCCCAGTTGCGCCGCGTCTTTGCGGCCGCGCTCAGGATGTAGCGGCGAGCGACGAACACCTTGCGACTGTCCACTTCCGCCTCGTCCATCAGCAGCCAGCCGGTATAGAGGTAGGAATACATCTCGACCAGCTCCTTGGCGGAGACGCTCTGAGAGTGCTTGTCGGCCTTATCCGTGACGAACTTGAGTGCATCCAGGAAGAGCGCCCGCATCTCCTTGAGTTCGTCGGCGAGTCGGCCGAGGCTGCCGGCGCTCTCCTTCTGCTCCCTGGCCGCGAAATCGCTCGCGAAGATGTCGTTGAGGACACCACCAATGGCCGCGACGATCTGGAGCTGAGACGTCCCCTCGTAGATATTGGTGATGCGCGCGTCTCGAGTCAGGCGCTCGACGTTGAACTCCCTCATGTAGCCCGTGCCGCCATGGATCTGCAGTGAATCGTAGGTGATCTTGTTGGCGTTCTCGCTCAGCGCGTATTTCGCCATCGGGGTGAGCAGGGCCGCGGCACGTGTGGCCTCTTTGAGCCTGGCGTTCTCCGCGCTGGAGTCCTTCTTCTCGGCTTTCAGCTCCTCGACCCGCTCCTCGAGCTTGTTGCGCAGATCGACCCAATGGCAGGCGGCGTAGAGCAGGGAGCGGTCGCTCTCCAGCGTCACGCGCATGTCGATGAGCATATTGGTCACCACGGGGATCTCGAAGATGCTCTTGCCGAACTGCTCGCGCGCCTTGGCGTAGCGCAGCGCCTCCTCATAGGCCGCCTGAGAGATGCCGAGCGCCTGACCGGCGACACCCAGCCGCGCGCCGTTCATCATGTCCATGACGTACTTGATGAGGCCGAACTTGCGCTTGCCGATGAGCTGGGCCGGCGTGTCGTTGAACTGCAGCTCGCAGGTGGGGGAGCCGTGGATGCCGAGCTTGTTCTCGATGCGCCGCACCACGACGTTGTCCTTGCCGTAGCAGGCAAAGAGGCTGAGACCCCGACCGTCCTTGCTGCCTGGCTCCGAGCGCGCCAGCACCAGGATGATCTGGGCATTGCCATTGGTGATGAAGCGCTTAACGCCCTTGAGTCGCCACTGCCCGGACTCGTCCTGATAGGCCAGCATGTTGACGGCCTGGAGGTCGGATCCAGCATCGGGCTCGGTGAGCGCCATGGCACCCGTGGCCGCGCCACTGGCGAACTGCGGCAGGAACTCCTGGCGCTGCTCCTCGGTACCGAACTTATTGATGGTCTCCGCGATGTCCTGCAGACCGAAGAGGTTCATCAATGATGCCTCGGCCCGCGAGACCATCTCGATCGCCATGGTGTAGATGGTCGTCGGGATGTTGAGCCCGCCGTAGCGTCGAGGCAGCGTGAAGCCCATCAGCTCGGCCTTGGTCAACTGCTCCAAGGCCTCCTGAATGCCCTTGGCGTACTCGACCTTGCCGTCGGCGAAATGACTCCCCTCCTCGTCCACGGCAGCCGCCTGGGGGGCCACCACGTTCGCGGTGATATCGCCGACGATCTCGAGGACCTTGCGATAGTTGTCGATTGCGTCCTGATAGTCGACGGGGGCGAAGTCGTACTCCTTGGCCTCGGCATAGCCGCGCTCGGCCACCTCGACCACGTCTTCGAGCTTCAAACGATTGAATTGGAAGAGCAGATCGGTGTTGTCGGTGAAATAGTTGGCCATGGCTCGGCTACTTGAGTTTGTGCTTGTAGGCGTCGATGAGCATGGGAATGACTTCCATCACATCACCGACGATTCCGTAGTGGCAGACGCTGAAGATGGGCGCCTCCGGATCATCGTTGATGGCGATGATCTTGTTGGAGTCACTCATGCCGGCGCGATGCTGGATGGCGCCAGAGATGCCACAGGCAATATAGAGCTTGGGCCGCACGGTCACACCCGTCTGTCCGACTTGGCGCTCATGGTCGATAAAACCAGCGTCGACCGCCGCGCGCGTACCGGCCACCTCGCCGCCGATGACATGCGCCAGGTCGTAGAGGATCTGAAAGTTCTGGAAGTTGCCCATGCCGTAGCCACCCGAGACGATGATGGGCGCGGCCTTGAGATTGACCTTGGCGTCCTCGTGGTGGCGCTCGATGATGCGCACCAGATGATCGACCTCGTCCGGCGTATAGGAGACCTGGGTCACCGTCCCGTCAATCGGCTGGGCGAGCGGAATCTTCTCCATGACACCCTCGCGCACCGTCGCCATCTGGACCTCTGAGTCCGGACAGATGATGGTGGCGATGATGTTGCCGCCGAAGGCGGGCCGAATCTGCAGCAGCAGCTCGGGGTAGTCCTTGCGCAGATAGGTGACGTCGGAGATCTGCAGATCCGTGCAATCCGCGGTGAGGCCGCTAAGCGTATGGGACGCCACACGGGGTGCCAGATCACGACCGATGAAGCTCGCGCCGAAGAGCACGATCCGCGGCTGATGCGCGTCGACCAGCTGGCTCATAATGCGGCTGTAAGGCAGCGTGCTGTAGTGCTCCAACTCGGGGTGATCGACGAGCAGCGCCTCGGTTGCCCCGTAGCGGAAGGTCTCGACAGCGAGATCCTGCAGGTCGTGCCCGATCACGACCGCCTTGAGTTCACCCTTCAGGCTCTCCGCCAGCTTGCGCCCCTTGGAGAGCAGCTCGAAGCTGACATCGGCCGGCTTGCCCTCGCGCTGCTCGATGAATACCCAGACTTCTTGTTTCTTGTCGGTCATAGTTGTTGTCGCTCTAGTGCCTACCCAAGCTCGCGGCCTAGCCGAAGATGTGATCGTCCATCAGCTTGTCGATGAGCCCATACATGCCGTCCTTGGTCGCAGGGATGGTCTCATGCGTGCTACCGCCCAGGACGACGGACTCGATCTTGTGCACCTTGGTCGGCGACCCGCCCAAACCGCAGCGCGCGACCTCAATATCGAGATCGTCGGCCGTCAGTGTCGGGATGAAGAGCCCCTTGGAGACATAGTCGTCCTTGAGCTGATCCACATAGAGCAGCGAGTTCGCGTCGGCCATCTTCTCGATCTCAAGGAGTGTCCGCGCGTTCTTGTAAGCCATGACGCGCTTGGCACGGAAGGGGCGCGGCGTGGCGGCGTCCTTGACCACGGTGATCAGGAGCGGAAGCTTGCCCTCTAACACCTCGAACCCGTTGTCGATCTTGCGCTTGACGGTGATGGTGCGGTCCTTGGCCTCGAGAATCTCTTCGGCGTAGGTGATCTGGGGGAGACCCAGCTTTTCGGCGGTTTGCGGACCCACTTGGGCGGTGTCGCCATCGATGGCTTGGCGGCCGGCGAAGATGACGTCGTAGGGGGCCAGCTTGCGCAGCGTCTCCGCGAGGACATAGGAGGTCGCAAGCGTATCTGCGCCGGCGAACTTGCGGTCGCTGACCAGAACGGCCTCGTCCGCGCCCATGTAGAGACAGTCGCGCAGCAGGTCCGACGCCTTCAGTGGACCCATGGTGACGACGCGCACGGTACCGCCGTAACGGTCCCGGAGCTGCAGGGCCAACTCGAGCGCAACCTTGTCCTCAGGATTGAAGACCGTGGGGAGCTTACTGCGATTGACGGTGCCGTCCGGCTTCATCACCTGACCGGAGATGTTGGCCGTATCCGGGACCTGTTTGACCATTACGATGGAATGGTAGCTCATGCTCTGCCTTGTGATGTTCGTCTGTGAAGCGAAGGGACGCGACCACGGGGCGGCCCAAAAGCCCATACGCGCAAGGCCGCAGTGGCAGCATGACCCGGAAAGTCGGTCAACGTCGAGACGACCCAGCATCGACAGGCCATGGTCCGAGTCCCAGAGTTGGAAGCCTCAGGGGAGGACGGGGCATGCCGAGTCGCGACGCCGATCGCGATCTGGAGCAGGCGATCTAGGTTCTTATGCTTGTCTTCTACCCCAGCTCGATGTCGAAAGCCCGGCCAGATTGAAGGATGAGGATCGCAAATTCAACCACCCTGGACAGGTTGAACGGATGCTAACGAGGTGATCAAACCTCGGCAAGGGCTTTGGGGAGCGGAAGCGAGTCCGCCTGCCGAGGGTGATAAGACCCGGGGCGAAGCCGTCAAGACTCAGCACTGCCCTAGAATCCTTGAGGGCGCAAAATGCTTGCAGATGCGTCAAATTTCGATGAAGCGTCCAACAATCCAAGGCCGTCGGGATCGGGATCGGGATCGGGATCGGGATCGGGATCGGGATCGAACCGACGATAGCGATCCCGATTCCGATAGCGATCCCGATGGCATGACTCGTCGGTCTTAGGCGAAGCCTCGCTAGTAGATGGTCGCGCTTCGACAGATGGCCGCCACCTGGTATGACCGATCATGCGCCAAGGGCCTCCCTACTGTGAGCTTCTATCACGAAGTCGCAATGGGGCTTCGCACAAACCCCGGGGGCATGGCACAGCTCGAAGGCAAGGCCGCAGATACGAAAACGGCGCCCATCAGGGCGCCGTTTTCGGGTTATCGTCATGCAAGCGGCCAATGGCCCAAAGCGCCGTTAGAGCCCGTCCTCGCCCCCCATGTTCATCCGCTCGATGTCGGCCCGGCTTTCCATGTCTTGCAGCATGTCGTCGGACAGCTGCCGCCCCATGAGCTGGGTGAGGATGTAGACCTCGGTCGCAGGCCGCCCGTCTTCGCTTGGCTTAACCTCACCATCCTGGACTCGGCTGAGCCGGACGACGGCTGCATCGCCGTTATCCAGCGTGGCGGTGCCGACACTGATGGACCCATCACTGGGGGCGGCGAGCTTGAAGGCGACGTCGAGCACTCCCCTAGGCACCTCGGGGGCATTGCGGCCGACGAGTCCCGGAGAGGTGATCTCAAGCTCCGGATCGACCGTGGCCCATTCCTTGGACTGACGCAGCTGCTCGGCAAGCGACTCAGCAGCCGTCTTGGCGGCCTCCTTCGCCCTCTGCTGCTTGATCTGCGCAACGATCTCGTCACGCACCTCGGCCAAAGGCTTGACCGATGCCTCGCGGTGCTCGGCGACACGCAGCACGATGGCCTGCAGGCGATCCCGCTCGGGCTCGATCAAGTCGCTGTTGAGACCCTGTCCGAGCACATCGTCACTGAACGCCGCCGCAATGACCTTGGGCTGCGCCAAGATGCCATCGCCGCCGCCATCGCGACCGATCCAATCGCTATGCTGAATGCTCAGACCCAGCTCCTCTGCGGCCGGCTCGAGACTGTCGGAACTCTCGTAGCTGATGTTGGCCAGACGCTCGCCCAGATCGTAGTAGAGACGGTCGGCGCCCTGCTTGGCGGCCCCGGCGCGCAGCTCATCCTCGACCTCCTCGAAGGGTTTGATCTGTGCCGGCACGACCTTCGTCACCTCAATGAGGTGATAGCCGAATTGCGTTCGCACTGGCTCGGACAGCTTGCCCGGCTCCGCGGCAAAGGCCACCTGGTCGAAGGCGGGCACCATGATGCCTGACTCGATCATGCCCAGGGAGCCACCCTTGGACGCGCTTCCCGGATCTTCCGACACCTCCTTCGCGAGCGCATCGAAGGACTCACCCGCGAGAATCCGCTCGCGAATGCCCTTGATCTTCTCCGCGACGGCGTCGACGTCGCTCTGCTCGGCATCTTCAGGCACTTTGAGCAGGATATGCCGAACCTCGCGACGCTCCGGCTGGGCGAAACGCGCCTGCTCGGCAGCATAGACATTTCTCAGGTCTTCCTCCGTCACCTCGGTTGCCGCGGCTAGGTCCGTGGAATCGAGGAGCAGATAGTCCAGCTTGACCTGCTCTGGCGAGCGGAAGGAGTCAGAGTTGGCCTCGTAGAAGGCCGTTATCTCGGCGTCGTCGACGGAAGCATCCGTCTGGTAGTCGGAGAGCGCCAGCGTCGAATAGCTCAGCTCCCGCTGCTGGCCAATCAAGCGTTGATACTGCTCCAACTCATCGCTGGTCGCCAAGGCGCTCGCGGAAATGGCACGCGCAAGCTGGCCCGCTGCCAGTCGCTGCCGTAGCTGCGCCTCGTACATCGCGGGACTCATACCCTGATACTGCAGCAGTCGCTCGTAGGTCTCTTTGTCGAAGCGTCCGTCCTTCTGAAACGCGGGATCCAAGAGGATCTGGATCTGCACGTCCTGGTTCGAGACCCGCAGTCCCAGCCGCCTGACTTCATCCAGCAAAAGTGTCTCGCGGATCATGTCCTCGAGCACCTCGTCCCGCAGCGCCTTGTCGTCGATCTCGGCCGGGTCGTAGGCGGCACCCAGGCGCTGCCGCAGCTCCGTCCGTGCCTGCTGCACACGCCGATCCAGCTCGCGGGCGGGTAGCTCGACACCGTTAACGGTTGCCGCGATAGGCTCGCCACCAACGCCTAAGTAGGACTGAATCCCCCACAAAGCGAAGGGGATACTGATCAGAATCACGATTACCCAAGCAATCCAACCTTGAGCACGGTCACGGATAGTCTGAAGCATGGCAATTCGATTGTTTGAAGAGTGAGACGAATAGACAAAAAAGAACGGGGTATCCGATGGATACCCCGTCTTCTTAAAGATGGCGGAGCGGACGGGGCTCGAACCCGCGACCCCCGGCGTGACAGGCCGGTATTCTAACCAACTGAACTACCGCTCCAAATTTTGGTGGGTGCTGCAGGGATCGAACCTGCGACCCTCGCCTTGTAAGGGCGATGCTCTCCCAGCTGAGCTAAGCACCCTTCCGGCAAGAAGCAATTATTGTACCGCGTCCTTCAAGGCTTTTCCAGCCTTAAATGAAGGCGTTTTTGACGCCTTGATCTCGATCGTCGCACCCGTCTGCGGATTGCGACCAGTTCGAGCGGCTCGCTCCTTCACAGAAAAGGTACCGAACCCGATGAGCGACACAGTATCGCCTTCTTTGAGCGCGATTGCAATAGAGTCAGTGAAGGCATCCAGAGCACGCGACGCCGCGGACTTCGAGATATCGGCGGCGTCCGCCATTTTGTCGATGATCTCCGACTTATTCATCTAATTCCCCTGTAGAACCCTTCTTTACGAGCTTTCGTTGTAAGCGATCATGTCGCGGTATCACGCGGTTTCCGATTGTCGCACCGCACCGGGCGCTTGTCGCGAAGCCACCGCGATTCCGAGACTCGACGTTCGGACATGCATGCTATGACGGAGACACCGTCAGGAGCAACCATGACTCGCGCCCCCTACGACGGTTGCGGCTTGTAGCCGAGCACAGGGCGATGTTCCGACCTGTGCCGAGGCGATGATTATAACCGCAGTCCCGCCTTACCCCGTACACTCGACGGCCAAATCTGGCGCGGCGCCGCCGAGCGGTGGATTTCAATGATGCAGCCTTGCGGCCTGATCGCGGCTCGATTCCGACGCCTTGTCGTGGGCATCGTCCTCAACACTCACCGGATCTTCGCCATCGACCTTGGTCGGCACCGCCTCCGGACGCTCCGTCAGCGCGATCTCAAGCACCTCATCAATCCAACGCACCGGATGGATACTGAGATTCTGCTTGATATTCTTGGGGATCTCGACCAGATCCCGCTCATTCTCGAGCGGAATGATGACGCTCTCGATGCCGCCGCGATGTGCCGCCAGCAGTTTCTCCTTCAGGCCACCGATCGGCAGCACCTCGCCGCGCAGTGTGATCTCGCCGGTCATCGCCACGGTCGAGCGCACTGGAATCTTCGTCAGCGCCGAGACCAGCGCGGTACACATAGCAACGCCCGCGCTCGGGCCATCCTTGGGCGTAGCGCCCTCGGGCACGTGGATGTGGATGTCAAACTGGTTATGGAAGTCCGCCGGAAGGCCCAAGGCCTCGGCGCGGGCGCGAACCACCGTCATCGCCGCTTGGATCGACTCCTGCATCACATCACCAAGCTGCCCGGTAAAGGTGAACTTGCCTTTGCCGGGAACCAGCGCAGACTCGATTCTCAGTAGTTCACCGCCGACCTCGGTCCAGGCAAGCCCAGTCACTTGGCCGATCTGGTCGAATTCATCCGCGCGACCGTATCGATAACGCTGGACCCCGAGATACTTCTCGAGCGATTTCGAGGTCACGGTCGTCGTGGTGTCGCGCTTCTTGAGGAGAACCTCTTTCACCACCTTGCGGCAGATCTTGGAGATCTCACGCTCGAGATTTCGCACACCTGCCTCACGTGTGTAGTGCCGAATGATGTCGCGCAGCGCGCTCTCGCGAATGTTGAGTTCGCCCGATTTGAGACCGTTGTTCTTCTTCTGCTTGGGCGCTAGGTAACGCTCGGCGATAGCGACCTTCTCGTCTTCCGTGTAGCCGGAGAGCCGGATCACTTCCATGCGATCGAGGAGCGCTGGCGGAATGTTGAGCGTATTGGCGGTACCGACGAACATCACCTCGGAGAGATCGAAATCCACCTCCAGGTAGTGATCGACGAAGGTATGGTTCTGCTCCGGATCCAAGACCTCGAGCAGGGCCGAGGCGGGATCGCCACGGAAGTCCATCGCCATCTTATCGATCTCGTCGAGCAGGAAGAAGGCGTTGCGCGCCCCTGCCTTGGAGAGATTCTGAATGATCTTCCCGGGCAGCGCGCCGATGTAGGTCCTGCGATGCCCGCGGATCTCGGCCTCGTCACGCACACCACCGAGCGACATGCGCACAAACTTGCGGTTGGTTGCCCGTGCGATGGATTGACCCAGGGAGGTCTTACCCACTCCGGGCGGCCCGACCAAGCAGAGGATCGGACCCTTGAGTTTGCGCACGCGCTGCTGGACTGCCAGATACTCCAGAATGCGTTCCTTCACCCGCTCCAGGCCGTGGTGATCCTTATCCAGGACGGACTCCGCGACCTTGATGTCATTGCGAATCCGGGTCCGCTTCTTCCACGGCACGCTCACTAGCGTGTCGATGTAGTTGCGGACCACCGTCGCCTCAGCAGACATGGGCGACATCAACTTCAGCTTATTGAGTTCCGCCTGGGCCTTGCTCTTCGCCTCGAGCGGCATACCCGCGTCTTCAATGCGCTTGGCAAGATCTTCGATTTCATTCGGCGCATCCTCAAGCTCTCCGAGTTCCTTCTGGATCGCCTTCATCTGTTCGTTCAGATAGTACTCGCGCTGATTCTTCTCCATCTGACGCTTAACGCGTCCGCGGATGCGCTTTTCCATCTGCAGGATGTCGTTCTCGGACTCCATGAGTCCCATCAGGTGCTCAAGCCTGACCTGCACATCCACAATCTCGAGCACGCGCTGCTTCTCGTCGAGCTTCAAGGACATGTGCGCGGCCATGGTGTCGGCCAGGCGCCCCGCGTCGTCGATACTCGCAAGCGAGGTCAGGACCTCCGGCGGCACCTTCTTGTTCAGCTTGACGTACTGGTCGAACAGCGCCATCGCCGAGCGCATCAGCACTTCTTGCTCACGCTCCTCGACCTCGAGCGTCTCATTCATCGGTTGGATAATCGCCGTGAAGGACTCTTCGGTCGTCAAAAAGCGCTCGATATGGGCCCGTTGATTACCTTCGACCAGAACCTTCACAGTGCCGTCGGGCAGCTTGAGGAGCTGGAGGATGTTGGCCAGGGTGCCAATCTCGTGCAGATCCTTGACCTCGGGATCGTCGACATCGGCACTCTTCTGAGCGATCAGGAGGATTTGCTTGTCGCTCGCCATGGCCCCGTCGAGGGCACGAATCGACTTGTCACGCCCCACGAATAGCGGGATGACCATATGCGGATAGACAACGACATCGCGCAACGGAAGGACTGGCACTTCCTGTGGCGTCGATTCGTCGGAGCCGGTAGCTGTGTTCTGTAGCGCCATGGAACCCGTTCTCGTTGGTGAGCGCGGCCTTGCGTCCGGCGATTCCGACCGACCCTAGGTTTCCTGGGCCGCTCGGCCAGACAGGGCCAGCGAAAAGGTGATTGATGAAAGGGTCGGGGCTCGCGCGATGGTCTTCAATATCGGGGCTCCCGTTGGTTGCGAACGGGAGCCCCGCAAAGCTCGCAGCCCGATAGCGGGCGGGTCAATCGGCCGACGCGGCCTGCTTCTCGACCCCATCATAGATTAGGAAAGGTTTGTTCTCGCCAGCGATCACCGAGGCATCGATCACCACCTTGCTCACATGATCCATCGACGGGAGATCGTACATGGTGTCGAGCAGCACCTGCTCCATGATGGTCCGCAGACCGCGGGCGCCCGTCTTGCGCTCCATGGCCTTAACGGAGATCTCGCGCAAGGCATCGTCGCGAATCTCAAGCTGGACACCTTCCATCTCGAAGAGGCGACCGTACTGCTTGACCAAGGCGTGCTTTGGCTCGGTGAGGATGAGCATCAAGGCGGCCTCGTCGAGTTCCTCCAGGGTCGCCATCACGGGAAGCCGGCCGACGAACTCCGGGATCAAGCCGTAGCGAATCAAGTCCTCCGGCTCGACCGAGCTGAGCAGCTCGCTGACTTGCCGCCCATCGCTCTGACTATGGACCTCGGCGGAGAAGCCGATTCCGGTCTTGCGGGAGCGATTTTGGATGACCTTGTCCAGGCCAGCGAAGGCACCGCCAACAATGAAGAGGATGTTGGAGGTGTCGACTTGGAGAAACTCTTGCTGGGGGTGCTTGCGGCCACCTTGCGGCGGCACGGAGGCAACTGTTCCTTCGATCAGCTTGAGAAGCGCCTGCTGAACACCCTCGCCGGACACATCGCGCGTGATCGATGGGTTGTCGGATTTGCGCGAGATCTTGTCGATCTCGTCGATATAGACGATACCTGTCTGCGCCTTCTCGACATCGTAGTCGCACTTCTGGAGAAGCTTTTGGATGATGTTCTCAACATCCTCGCCAACGTAGCCGGCCTCGGTTAGGGTCGTCGCGTCGGCGATGGTGAAGGGGACATTCAGCAAGCGCGCCAAGGTCTCGGCCAAGAGCGTCTTGCCGGAGCCGGTGGGGCCGATCAGCAGGATATTACTCTTGGCGATCTCGATGTCTTCCTTCGCCTCTGCCACCTCCAACCGCTTGTAGTGGTTGTAGACCGCGACGGAGAGCACCTTCTTCGCCTTCTCCTGGCCAATGACGAACTCGTCCAGGCGCGCGTTGATCTCGCGCGGCTTGGGTAGATGATTGGTCGTTTCCCCGACGCTTTCCTGCATCTCCTCGCGGATGATGTCGTTGCAGAGTTCGACACACTCATCGCAGATAAATACGGATGGGCCGGCGATGAGCTTACGCACCTCATGCTGGCTCTTACCGCAGAACGAGCAGTACAGCAGCTTGCCTTCGTCGCTCTTGCCGTGATTGTTTCCACTCATCGGGGGTAGGTCTCCGGGGGGTCGATAGGGCACGCAACTCCAGCGTTCCCGAGTGAGGCCATTTCAATCATAACCATTTGGGAATATATGGCAAGACGGTTAAACGCAAGCTTTGTCAGGCGTCACACTTTTGATGCACCCAAGACGGCGATTCCGTGGAGATGGCCTCCACGGGATCCGAATCGGGCAGTTCAGTCTTTGCCCGGTGCCGGGCCGCGCTCGCTGATGACCTTATCGATCAGCCCGTAGGCCTGAGCATCCTCACCGCTCATGAAGCGGTCGCGGTCGGTATCTTCCGCGATCTTCTCAATGGGCTGACCGGTGTGCGACGAAAGAATGTGATTCAGGCGATCGCGGATATAGAGGATCTCGCGCGCGTGAATGTCGATATCCGTCGCCTGCCCCTGAAAGCCGCCAAGCGGCTGATGGATCATCATACGCGAATGCGGTAGGCAGTGACGCTTATCCGCGGCGCCGCCAGCGAGCAGGAGCGCCCCCATGCTTGCAGCCTGGCCGATACACATGGTGCTTACGTCGGGACGAATGAACTGCATGGTGTCATAGATTGCGAGCCCAGCCGTCACCGATCCACCCGGAGAGTTGATGTAGAGATGAACATCCTTGTCTGGATTCTCCGATTCCAGAAAGAGAAGCTGCGCCACGACCAGGTTGGCCATGTGATCTTCGATCGGCCCGACAATGAAAATCACCCGCTCTTTGAGCAAACGGGAGTAGATATCGAAGGAGCGCTCCCCGCGGGCCGTCTGCTCGACGACGATGGGCACCAGCCCCAAGCCTTGCGGCTGCCATTCATTAGGACTCGAAGATGAGGTCATGGATGATCCAACTTCCCAAAAAAAGATGTGGATTAAGGTAGTGCGCTAACCGCCCGCGACTAAGGCGATTGTCGGAAAATCTCATACCAGATGACACCGGATCGAGGCTTGCCTTCAGGAGCACCGGCAAGTGCATGGCCGGACCCTGTGACCGCCGGTGCGACAGGCAAGGCGGGCCTCGATGCAAGTCGGCGAGTATGAGCTTTGACAGAAATCGCCTATGCTGAAGCCTGCTCGCTGGCGGACTCGGAACGCGTGAGTTCGTCGAAGGAGAGCTGTTCATCTGCTGTCTCGACCTGATTCAGGACCAACTCGACGACTTGTTCCTCGAGGACGGAGGTCTCGACCTGGCTCAGGTGCGAGGGATCACCATAGTAGTAATCGATGACCTCCTGCGGCTGCTCGTAGGTCGACGCCATCTCCTCGACCGCTTGACGCACGCGATCCTTATCGACCGTGATCTCGTTCTCGCTCACCATCTTGCCCAAGATCAACCCCAGGGCCACACGCCGACGGGCGGCATCCGTAAAGAATTCAGGCGGCAGCTGCACTTGTGCCCCACGCATCGCCTGGCGCATTTGCTCACCCATTGCACTCGCCTCTTTCTGCACCAGGGCGGAAGGAACAGCGATCTCGTTCGAGGCCAACAAAACGTCCATCACGCGCTCTTTAGTGCGGGCTTTGATGCGATCTTTCAATTCACGCTCCATGTTCGCCCGCACGTCTGACCTGAAGCGCCCGACGTCACCATCATCAACGCCGAACTCCTTGAGGAAGTCATCATCCACCTCCGGAAGCACGGGCTCGGCGACAGCATCAACCGTCACCTCGAAGCGCACTGCCTTGCCGGCCAGGTGCTTTGCCTGATAGGGGTCGGGAAAGGTCAAATCCAGGGTGCGGCTCTCACCGGGAGCGGCGCCGGCCAATCCGTCCTCGAAGCCGGGAATCATCCGGCCCGCGCCCAACTCGATCTTCACGCCTGAGGAAGATCCGCCCTCAAAGGCCTCGTCATCGACCGTACCTCTGTAGGAGATCGTCATCTGATCCCCGGTTTCGGCGGCTCGCTCGACCGCACCCCAAGTCTTACGCTGCTCGCGCAGGCGCTGGATCATGGCGTCCAGGTCGGCCTCCGTCACTTCTGCCACGGGGCGCTTTACGACCTGGCCTGCAAGGGACGCCAGCTCGAACTCCGGCATCACCTCAAAGGTCGCGGTGAATCCGATACGCTGATCCTCGAGGTCGAAGTCGGGCTCGATTTGCGGGGTGCCGGCGGGCTTGAGAGACTCCTGATTGAGGGCCTCCATGAAGCTCGACTCCACCATGTCCGCGAGCACCTCCTGGTGCAGTTGCTCGCCGTAACGCTGACGCAGGACCTTCATGGGCACCTTGCCCGGACGAAACCCTGGGAGCCGCGCGCTGCGCGCGTACTTCTGCAGTCGCTTATCAACTTCGCCGGAGATCTGCTCGAACGGCAGATGGACCTTCATCCGACGCTCGAGCCCCTCGCCCGCTTCAACCGACACTTGCATTGATTCTCTCCAGCAGGCGCTGCCTGATGGTGCGGCCCGCACAGTGAATAGGGGAACCGGCGCGAACAACCACCCGCGCCTCCAAAAGCCGTTCAGTATAGCCTGTTGCCCAAGAGGGCTCCAAGCGTCATTGGCGTGGCGGCGGCGAGGAGAGGATCGCGGAAGGAAGGGGCACACCTCGCTCCAGCTCGCCAGAGCGACGCAGCTCGCGCTTCAGGATCTTGCCCGTGGAACTCTTGGGAAGTGTCTCGCGAATGAGCACGCGCCGCGGAATCTCATGCTTCCCGAGATGCTCGCGGCAGTAGGCCCTCAGCGTCGCAGGGGTCGCGGTACTACCGGGATGCAAGGTCACGTAGGCGACCGGAACCTCACCGTGACGTGCGTCGGGGTCACCGACGACCGCAGCCTCGGCGACATCGGGATGGCGGTAGAGGACCTCTTCGAGAACCCGGGGATAGACGTTCATGCCGTTGGTGATAATGAGGTCCTTGAGGCGGTCGACGAGATAGAAGTAGCCTTCAGCGTCCTGACAGCCCAAGTCGCCGGTGCGAAACCAGTCTTCGAAAAAGCTCGCCGCTGTCGCCTCCGGGAGATTGAGGTAGCCCTTCATGATGCTCGGGCCGCGGACGCAAACCTCTCCAGTCTCACCGACGCCGAGCAGTGCTCCCGCCGCGTCCCGGATGGTCATCTCGACATCCGGGACGGGCAGGCCCACGGAGCCCGGCTTGCGCGGCCCGCTAAGCGGGTTGACGCAGGTCACCGGACCACACTCCGTCGGACCGTCACCTTCGAGCACCGGCACGCCGAAGCGCTCCTCGAACGCCGCCATGACAGCCTCTGGCATGGCGGCGCCTCCGCTGACGCAGCAGCGCAGCGTGCGCCACGCCGATACCAGGGCAGCGTCCAGGCGCAAGAGGACCGCGAACATGCTGGGCACGCCGAGAAAGACGGTCGCACCTTGAGCGGCGATTGTCTGGCTGACCAGCTTGGGCTCGAACCGCTCGACCGGTACCAAGCCGAAGCCATGCAGCAGCGGCGTCAGCATGCCGACCGTGGCCGCGAAGGCGTGGAACATCGGGAGCACGACCAGGACACGGTCGTCGTCGCGAAAATCCAGGGCGCGCGCGACGCTCGAGGCATTGGCGAGCAGATTGGCATGGGTGAGCATCGCACCCTTGGGGCGCCCCGTCGTCCCCGAGGTATAGAGCACCGCGGCTACGGCCTGGGCCGCGTCCAGATCCAGTTCGGGTGCCGGACCCGGATGCGCCGCTAGCTCGCCAAAGCCGAGTACCTCGGTGCCCGGGGCGTCGCCGACACAGACGCGCAAGGCAACACCGGGCTGGGCCTCCAAGGCCGCTGCCGCCATGGCGGAAAAGGCTTGATGATAAATGAGCCCCTTGGCATCGCTATCGCCGAGGATAAAGGCGACTTCCTTGGGATTGAGCAGCAGATTCAGCGGGACCACCGTGGCCCCGGCCTTGAGGATACCCAGATAGGCAAGGATGAAATCCGCGCCGTTCGGACACAACAGCCCGAGCCTGTCTCCCGGGGCAAGACCCTGATCGACCAAGGCTGCGGCCAGGCCATCCGAAGCGCGATCAAGCGCGCGAAACGACCAGTGACCCGCGTCGCTGTAGACGCAAACCGCATCCCCGCGACGCAACGCCGTCTCTCGAAAGCGCCCGGGGATGCTTGGGCAGGGCTGCGAAACACCCATGCTAGGCCGCTGAGACTAGATGACCTTGGAGAAGCCGATCGGGCCAGTTTTGGACGCCAGATAGGCGTCGAAGGTCATGCAGATATTGCGCACCAGGAGCCGTCCGCGCGGCAGGATGCGGATCTTGTCGGCTGTCAGCTCGACCAAGCCATCCGCTTCCATACCCTTGAGCTTATCCAGACTGTCCGCGAAATAGTCGGCGAACTGGATGTCCCACTTGGCCTCGGCGACACGCATGTCGAGTTCGAAGTGACAGATGAGCTGGGTGATCATATCGCGGCGAATGAGGTCGTCGCGGTTCAGCTCGATTCCCCGGTAGACCGCCAGACGGCCCGCGTCGATGTCCGCGTAGTATTCGTCCAGGCCGCGGCGATTCTGGCCGTAGGTGTTGTCGACCTTACCGATGGAGGTCACGCCGATCCCGATGAGATCGCAATCGGCGTGGGTCGAGTAGCCCTGGAAATTGCGATACAGGGTCCCGGCCTGCTGCGCCAGCGCAAGCTCGTCGTCCGGACGTGCGAAGTGGTCCATGCCGATATAGACATAGCCCGCGTCGGCGAGACGCGCGATGGTTTCCTGCAAGATGTCCAGCTTGACCTCGGGCGCCGGCAGATCGGCATCCTGGATGCGGCGCTGGGGCTTGAAACGCTCTGGCAGGTGCGCGTAATTGAAGATCGACAGGCGCTGCGGATTGACCGCGATCACTCGATCCAGGGTCTTGGCGAAGCTCTCGACCGACTGGAAGGGCAGGCCATAGATAAGGTCGATACTGATGGACCGGAAGCCCTCGTCCAGCGCTGCGTTCAGCACCGCCATGGTCTGCTCTTCGGTCTGAATACGGTTGACGGCGGTCTGCACGCGCTCGTCGAAATCCTGCACACCGAGACTCATGCGGTTGAAGCCGATCTGGCGCAGCACCTTGATTGACTCGGCGTCCGCCTCACGCGGATCGATCTCGATCGAGAATTCACCGACATCGTCATCCGCCAAGGTAAAATGACGGCGCGTTACCTCCATCAGCTCGGTCATCTGATCGTTGCTCAGGAAGGTTGGCGTGCCACCACCCCAGTGCAACTGCTCGACCTGGCGCGACTTGTCGAAGAGCGCGGACTGCATCTCGAGTTCGCGATAGACGCGATCCAAGTACGGCTGCGCCAAAGAGCGGTCCTTGGTCGCGATCTTGTTGCATGCGCAGTAGAAACAGACCGTGTCACAGAAGGGGATATGGAAATAGATCGAGAGCGGCCGACCGCTCTCGTTGCTGCGCGCACAGGTTGCCTTGTAGGCTGCCTCATCAAAGGATTCATCGAACTCGACCGCAGTTGGGTACGAGGTATAGCGCGGACCGCTTTGGTCGTAGCGACGAATCAAATCAAGGTCGAAGGAAACGCCTTGCTCCACCGTTCAATCCTCCAGCCGTGGGGCACGCCTGTGGCTCCCAGTCGGCCTATTACGTAAAGCCTGTTCAGGCATCATCCCCGCTAACATCGAGCCCACCACGAGGAGTCTCGTTGATCTGCTTGAGCAGGGTATGGAATCTCTTCCGCGAATGTGCTCGCCAGGTCCAGGAATGACAGACCGCCGCTGCCGTCCGGCATGGACGCTATAGGTCCGCCCCAGACTCATGACCCCAAAATCGCCTCGACCAGCGGCTGACTCGCGACGAGCTGCTCGCGGGTCAGGATGAAAACGCCGTCTCCGCCACGCTCGAACTCCAACCAGGTGAAGGGAACCTCGGGAAGACGCTGCTCCAGGGTCTCTGCCGAGCTGCCCACCTCAACGATGAGAATGCCATCATCGGTCAGAAAGCGGTCCGCCTCAGCAAGGATGCGAAACACCAAATCCAGGCCATCCTCACCGCCGAGCAGGCCAAGACGAGGCTCGCGATGATACTCGAGCGGAAGACTCTCAAGCTCGGCGCGGGAAACATAGGGCGGATTCGAGACGATGACATCGTAGCGGTTTCCGCGCAGGCCGTCGAAGAGATCGGACTCGAGCACGCGCACCCGCGCCGCCACCCCATGACGCTCGACGTTTTCGCGCGCGACACTCAGGGCGTCAGGAGAGACGTCTACGAGATCGACATCGGCTTCCGGCAGATAGACTGCCGCGGCGATACCGATGCAGCCGCTCCCAGTGCAGAGATCCAGCACGCGCTCGATCCCGTCAGGCGCAATCCAGGGATGGAAAGCGTTTTCGATCACCTCGGCAATCGGCGAGCGAGGCACCAGGACGTGCGCGTTGACGGCGAACTCGAGGCCCGCGAACCAAGCGCTTCCCGTCAGGTAGGCCGCCGGAACACGCTCGACTAAGCGCCGTTCGATCAGCGCCGCGATGGCCTCACGCTCAGCGGAGGTCAAGCGGCAATCGTGGAAGGCCGCCGGCAAGTCGGACTCTAAATGTAAGGCACTCAAGACGAGTTGAGCCGCCTCGTCGACCGCGTTATCCGTACCATGACCGAAAAACAGCCCATGGGCGTTGAAGCGGCTCGCGCCCCAGCGCACGAAGTCTTTGATGCTGACCAAACCCTCTGGCTGCTCTGCCATGGCACTCGAACCGCGTCGTTAGATCTTGAATCTCGAGTGCGTCGAGGCGACGCGCCTCTCGCGAACTCGAGCGTAAGCGACAAAGGATACCATTGCCGCCCAGATCATTTCAGCCCGCGCGTAAAGCCAATGAATGGGGCGCGGCGCCATGCGCGGCGGCCACTGAGGTCTAGGCAGCGCGACGCCCCTTATCCTGGCCGAGCCCGAGACCTGCGCCATCCACATCGACCTTACCGGCCCGGCCGCGCTCGACCAGATCCTGCAGCGTAATGTCGCTCAGGAAGCGGAAGATCTCGTCGCTGAGCTGATCCCACAGATGATGGGTCAAGCAGCGCTGGCCCTCGCGACAGTTCTCACGCCCGCCGCAGCGCGTAAACTCCACCCACTCGTCCACCGCGCAAATGATGTTGGCGATGGAGATCTCCTCCGGGGTCTTGCCGAGGTAGTAGCCACCGCCTGGACCGCGCACACCACGCACCAACTTCTTGGCCCGCAGTGCGGCGAACAGTTGCTCCAGATACGACAGTGAGATGCCCTGGTTGACCGAGATGTCAGCCAAGGTCACAGGGCCCTTGCCGGAGCTTAGGGCAAGGTCGAGCATGGCCGTAACCGCATATCTGCCTTTGGTGGATAGTCTCATGGTCGGAGTGCCTGCTACTTGTTGATCGTTGATCGAGCGTCTCGGCGCATCTACCGCCACGCCTCTAGTCAAGTAAATTAGTCAACAATTTGCCCATTTCAATACGCCGTTGAAAGCTGGGGCAACATACACAGCAAGCGCTTAGGAGCGAGCGAGGCAGGTGGGCGGCAGCGTATCGGCCTCGGAGGACGCCGTTGGGCAGGCAGCCACGCCAAATCTGTGCCCCTGACGCAGACAGAACACGAGCCATTTCGACAGAAACAAATTGGCCTGCCACTTATCGAGCAGGGCCGGATGGGCGTAGTCCTTGCTCAATCGCAGGACGGACTGCCGCAGGTCCAGGACCTCGATCTGCCGGGCATCATGATAGACGCGCAGGCGGGCATCCGGATCCGGGCGCGGGTCGCGCTCGCCATTCACGCCGAACAAATGGGTCAGGCGCACTTGGGTGGTGTAGGGAGACTGCGCTTCGATGTTCAGATGCAAGTCGATGACGCCGCGCTGCGTCGAGGTCAGGCTGCCCGAGAGCAGCCGCAGCCCAGGCGCCAAACGCTGCATCAGCGTGAAGTTCTCCTCGCACAAAGCCATTAGGGCGCCCACGTCGGGGCGCCCTAAGAGCAGATCGGCAGCGGGCCATTTGGGGCAAGGGCGCTGCATGGCTAATCAGAGCGAGGTGGGCGGCATAACGATGACCTAGTCGGACTCAGAGCGATGCGGCAGCGCGGATCCAGGCTGCCGTCGTCATTGGCGCTGGATCAGGCCTGCTGACTCTCTTGCTGCTCGGCAATCTGCCGTTTGACCTCGGCCATGTCCAACTCCTTGGCCTTGCTGAGCAGGTCGCGGAAGGAGCCCTCGGGAAGCGCCCCAGCCTGCGAGAAAATAATGATCTGCTCGCGAAAGATCATCAGCGTCGGAATCGAGCGGATCTGAAAGTGGGCCGCGATCTGCTGATGCTCCTCGGTATTGACCTTGGCGAAGACGACGTCGTCGAAATCTTCCGACACTTTTTCGTAGACCGGCGCGAAGGAGCGGCAGGGACCACACCAAGGCGCCCAAAAATCAACGATGACGAAGTCGCTGTCCTGGATGGTGCTCTCAAAGCTGGCGGTATCAAGCTCTACAACGGCCATAGTGACTCCCCGTAAATGGATTTGCCGGGGATACTAACAGAAACACCTGCCCCTGCGGCCTAACCCCTGCGTTAACCGGGTTATCGCTCTACCGAAAGGGGCATTGAATCGGCGCTGAATCAAGCGCTGCCCAGGCCACCGAAGATACGACCACGAATCTCGTCGACCGTCCCGATACCCTCTACCTTGACGTACCTAGGAGCACCCTCCCCGCCCTGCGCGGCCCAGGAGGAGTAGTAGCCGATCAGCGGTTCTGTTTGATCGTGATAGACCTTCAGACGCGCCTTGACGGTGTCCTCGCGGTCGTCGTCGCGCTGAATGAGCGGCTCGCCAGTCTCATCGTCCTTGCCTTCGGCCTTTGGCGGATTGAACACCAGATGATAGGTCCGTCCGGAGGCCAGATGAACCCGCCGGCCCGACATGCGTTTGATGATCTCCTCATCCGGCACGTCGATCTCGACCACTGCGTCGACCACCACGCCAGCCTCCTTGAGCGCATCGGCCTGCGCCAGCGTGCGCGGAAAACCATCGAACAGAAAACCCTTCTTGCAGTCGTCCTCTAGGATGCGCTCCTTGACCATCCCCATGATGATGTCGTCTGAGACCAAGCCGCCCTCATCCATGATCTTCTTCGCGGCCTGACCAAGCTCAGTGCCTTGCTTGACGTGCGACCGGAGCATATCGCCAGTCGAGATCTGGGGGATCTTGTAGTGCGCCTTGATGAAGCCGGCTTGAGTACCTTTGCCGGCGCCTGGGCCGCCGAGTAGGATGATGCGCATAGTCTCTGTTCCTCAGTGTTTTTATTCTCGGGTTGGGCAGTGTGCCACAGCCTGATCCTGACGGACCACCGGCCACGCAAGGCCGCTCGCAACCCTTTGCGCAGGCGCCTGCGGCCCGAAAGACGAGAGGGAATCACAAAGCGTCAGCCTGGGAGCCGACCGACTCGCCGCAGCGGACCGACATCGCCCACCGCACTCCAGGCACCTCCCTGTGCCGTCGCTCAGATCGATGCCGAGCGGGCCTCAGCCGCCCGCCATCATCATGTTGAGCATCAGCTTATTCAGACGCCCGACGAAGGCCGCCGGATCATCCAGCTGCCCTCCCTCGGCAAGCTGCGCCTGGTCGAAGAGCACGAGACTGAGGTCGCCGAAGCGCTCGTCATTGGCCTCAGACTCCAAGCGCTTGACCAGCAGGTGGTCCAGATTGACCTCCAGCGTCTGCTTGGTCTTGGGCGCATCTTGGCCGACCGCCTTGAGGACGCGCGCCAGGTTGGCGCTCATGTCATCCTCGCCCACCACCAAGCAGGCCGGGGAATCGACCAGCCGGGTGCTGGGCCGCACATCGGCAACCCGATCGCCGAGCGACTGTTTGAGCCGCTCGAGCAGTGAGCCGTGCTCTTCCGCTGCCTTCTCCTTGGCCTCCTTCTCCTCCTTGTCGGCCAGCTCGCCCAAGTCCAGATCACCCTTGGCAATCGACTGGAGCTGTTTGCCCTTGTACTCCGTCAAGTGGCTGACCAGCCACTCGTCGACCCGGTCGGACAACAGCAACACCTCCACGCCCTTCTTGCGGAAGACCTCCAGGTGCGGGCTATGGCGCGCCGCTGCCGCACTGTCGGCAGCAATGTAGTAGATCTTGTCCTGACCTTCCTTCATCCGCTCGATGTAGCCGTCGAGGGACTCGCGCTGCGCACTGCTATCGCCGTGCGTGGTGGCGAAGCGCATGAGGCCGGCGATGCGCTCCTTGTTCGCGAAGTCCTCCGCCGGCCCTTCCTTCAGCACCTTGCCGAACTCATCCCAGAACGCGCCGTACTTCTCCGGCTCGTCCTTCGCCATGGTCTCGAGCAGCCCCAGGATCCGCTTGGTGTTGGCCTGACGGATGGTGTCGATCTTGCGGTTGTGCTGCAGGATCTCGCGCGAGACGTTGAGCGGCAAATCGTCGGAGTCGACGATGCCCTTCACGAAGCGCAGATAGTGCGGCATCAGCTTGTCGGCCTCATCCATGATGAAGACGCGGCGGACGTAGAGCTTGACACCATGCTTCTGGTCGCGATCCCAAAGGTCCCAGGGTGCCTTTTTCGGCACATAGAGCAGCGTGGTGTACTCGTTGGTGCCCTCCACCCGGTTGTGGGCGTAGGCAAGCGGCGGCTCGAAATCGTGCGAGACGTGCTTGTAGAAGTCGTGATACTCCTCGTCGGTGAGTTCCGACTTATTACGCATCCACAGCGCCGTGCCGCGGTTGACCTGCTCGAATTCCGGCGGCTCGCCCTTCTTTTGCTCCGCCTCCTCGCCATAGAGTTCCTTCTCCATCTCGACCGGCAAGGCGACGTGATCGGAGAACTTGCTGATGATGGAGCGCAGCCGCCAACTGTCCAGAAACTCCTTCTCATCTTCCTTCAGGTGCAGGGTCACGACCGTGCCGCGCTCCGCCTTCTCGACGTTCTCCAGGTTGTAGCTGCCGCGCCCGTCGGACTCCCAGCGCACGCCATGCTCGGCGCTCAGACCGGCGCGGCGCGAGGTCAAGGTCACCTTGTCCGCGACGATGAAGGCGGAGTAGAACCCGACACCGAACTGACCGATCAGCTTGCTATCCTTGACCTGGTCGCCGGACAAGTTCTCCAAGAAGCGGCGCGTGCCCGAGCTGGCGATGCTGCCGATGGTGTCCATCACCTCTTGGCGGCTGAGACCGATGCCGTTGTCCGACACCGAGAGCGTGCCGGCGTCGCGATCGACCGTGACCCGAATGCGCAGCTCGCCGTCGCCTTCATAGAGGCCTTCGTCGCTGAGCGCCTCAAAGCGGAGCTTCTCGGCGGCGTCCGATGCATTCGAGATCAGCTCGCGCAGGAAGATCTCCTTGTTCGAATAAAGAGACCGGATCACCAAATCCAGTACCTGGCTGACTTCGGCCCGGAACTCCAATGTTTCCTTATGCGCTTCTACTGTCATCTTCTGTCATCACCTCAACTTAACGATGCTTTGAACTCCTTGGACGGGAGTTCATATACCAAGGAAGCGTTCGAGCGCACGGGGGTCGACCCTGGCCGCACCCGCGCACGCAGTTAATCCACTATTGTCGCATGGCGGGGCGCGGATACAATGATCGGGCTTGATGCTCGACTCACCGCGTGCGCGCGAGACGGGCCCATCCCCTTACATGGCGACGCTTGATCATGCGCCCCGGGCGCGCGTTGCCGTCTCCTCCAGCCTTGCGCTGGCCGCTCAGTGAAGGCAGATCGACCACAAGTCAAGGGTTTGAAGATGGAAACGCAAAACATTGCAACGACGCCATTCGACGGGCAGAAGCCCGGCACCTCCGGCCTGCGCAAGAAGGTCAAGGTCTTTCAGCAGCCGCATTACCTGGAGAACTTCGTCCAGGCGATCTTCGACACCCAGGCCGAACTCAAGGGCGGCACCCTGGTCGTCGGCGGCGACGGCCGTTACTTCAACCGCGAGGCCATCCAGATCATCCTGCGCATGGCCGCCGCCAACGGGGTGCGCAAGATCCTGGTCGGCCGCGGCGGCATCTTCTCAACGCCTGCGGTCTCCTGCGTCATCCGCAAATACAAGACCCAGGGCGGCATCGTGCTCTCCGCCAGCCACAACCCAGGCGGACCGGACGAGGACTTCGGCATCAAGTTCAACGCCGCCAATGGTGGACCGGCGTCCGAATCCGTCACCGACGCCATCTACGCGCGCACCTGCACCATCGACCACTATCTGACGCTGGACGCCCCGGTCATCGACCTCGACGCCCTCGGCACCCTGCAGCTCGGTGAGACCGAGGTCGAGGTCATGGATCCCGTCAAGGACTACGCGGAGTTGATGGAATCCCTGTTCGACTTCAACGCCATCCACCAGCTCTTCAACTCCGGCCACTTCAGCATGCGCTTCGACGCCATGAACGCGGTCACCGGCCCCTATGCGGTCGAGATCCTCGAGAACCGCCTCGGGGCCATGCCGGGCACCGTGATGAACGCCGAGGCGAAAGAAGACTTCGGCGGCGGTCACCCGGACCCCAACCTGGCCCATGCCAAGGAGCTGGTCGCCCTCACGCAGGGCTCGGATGGACTCGACTTCGGCGCCGCCTCGGATGGCGACGGCGACCGGAACATGATCCTCGGCAAGGACTTCTTCGTCACCCCCAGCGACAGCCTCGCCGTCCTGGCCGCCAATGCCCACCAGACGCCCGGCTACGCCAGCGGCATCCGCGGCATCGCCCGCTCCATGCCGACCAGCCAGGCCGCCAACCGCGTCGCCGACTTCCTTGGCGTCGAGTGCTTCGAGACGCCCACCGGGTGGAAGTTCTTCGGCAACCTGCTGGACGCCGGCCGCATCACGCTCTGCGGTGAAGAGAGTTTCGGCACGGGCTCGGATCACGTGCGCGAGAAGGACGGGCTCTGGGCAGTGCTCTTCTGGCTCAACCTGCTCGCCGTGCGCCAGCAGTCGGTCGCCGAGATCGTCACGGATCACTGGCGGCGCTTCGGCCGCAACTTCTACACCCGCCACGACTACGAGGGTGTCGACCTCGCAGGCGCAGAAGGCCTCATGGATCACCTGCGCATCCTGCTGCCCGATCTGGCCGGCAAGACGCTCGGCGATCAGACCGTGAGCTATGCGGACGATTTCGCCTACACCGACCCCGTCGACGGCAGCACCTCCGAGCACCAAGGCATCCGCATCGGCTTCGACAGCGGTGCCCGCATCGTCTACCGACTCTCAGGCACGGGCACCGCCGGAGCCACCTTGCGCGTCTATCTGGAGTATTTCGAGCCGGATCCCGCCCGTCATCAGCAAGAGACACAGGAAGCAATGCAGCCGCTCATCCTCATCGCGCGGGAGCTTGCCCAGATCGAGGCACGCACGGGGCGCAGCGAACCCGACGTCATTACCTGAGTCCGTCACCCACCGCGCAGCACCGACCCCACCGCGCAGCACCGAACCCACCGCGCAGCACCGACCCCATGGCGCTGCGCGGGGCGCTTGGATCAGCGCGGAAAGCGTTCCGCAAATTGCTCAATCCACTCGAGCGCCGCCTCTTCGCTCGTCAGCGAACGCCCCTCTTGGTCCAGCACCTGGCGTCGGTAGTGCTCGATATGACAGACCTGCTCCACCATGCGGATGCTGTATTCGGCCTCGACCCCCTCGAAGCGCACGCCAACCTCGAAGCCGCGATCCGCCGCGCTGCACCAGACGACGACGCCATCGGCGCGGAAGACAGGCTGAGCGATGGGGATCTCGATATGGATGCTGGTCCCTGGCGAGATCGGGATTCTGGAGGTGAAGCAGAGACCACCCTCGCCGATGTCGCGCAGATAGTCGCTTTGGCTGTCGACGACATCGCGCAGACTGTAGCTGATGGGAACATCCGCCGGGTGGCGCAAAAACTGACGCTGGGTCTGGGTCATAGTCCGTCACGCACCGAGATCGATCGTTAGCCCTGCGAAAAGCATAGCGCAGCATCGGCGAATACAAGAACCCGGTGCCAAAAACGCACCGCCGGCCGCGCACCCGCATTTACCAAGCCGCGGGACCGACAGGCTATAGTGATGGCTCGTCGCACCGAGCCAACCCGACATCCAGATCTCCAAACTATGGCAGCGCATTGGACCAAGCAGGTCGCCAAATCCTTGTCGACGGGCCGCCACTCGCCTCTTCTAGAGGTCCACCTCGACACCCTGCTGCTCTGGCTGAGCAATCCAGAACACGCCCGCGTCGCGGAATTGGATCGTGCCATCGGCAGGCTGCACATGAGCCGCCAGGAGGCATGCAGGCGCGCCTTCCGACTGCTCGATGCCCTCTTGTTCGACGCCGCCGAGGGCACCTCTCCCCTGACGCCAGGTCTGCCCGCCGACGCCGACCAGGCGCGGGTCAAGCAACGATACCGGCGTTTGGTCCAGGTCTATCATCCCGACCACCACCCTGACCGCACGGCATGGGCCACAGAGCGCACGGACCGACTCAACCGCGCCTTCGAAGCGCACCGCAAGCGCGCGGGCAAAGGAACCGCGAGGGCCGAGGCCGCATCGGGGCGCAGGGCCAGCCGCGAAGGTGCAGCCTGGCCCGACTGGAGCAAGGGCGCTGCCGCACTCAAAGACTGGTTCGACAGGCTCTGGTCAAGCGCCCCAGGCCGCCTAGCAGCTCACCTACGCGGACTCGGGCGGACACAGAAGCGTATCCTTGGGGGTCTTGCGGGGGGGCTCGGCATCCTGATACTCATCATTGCCCTTCAGCCCGCGGAGAAGCCCCGCATCATCCCCAAGATCATCCACCACCCGCTCGGCGAAAGCCCGCAAGTGCCCCCCATCCCGGTCCTCGAGCCGGGTGATGATCAGGAGGATGCTAAGACAGTCGCAGCGCCCGACGCAGACACTCAGGGGCAGACTAGCGGACCCGCACGGACCCTCTTGGCGGACCAGGTCGCGCCGCCCACAGCGGCAATCCCGCCAGCGCGACGGCCGAATCGTCCGCAGGACATGCCAGCCAAAGACGAGCCCGCGCCAGCCTCAGCAATGGTCCAGCCAGAGGCCGAGCCAGGCCCGCAAGAGCCCCTCGAGCCGCCCGACCAGCCCCCAGTCTTGGCGCAGGAGGTCCCAAGGGAACGACCCAGCGCGCCAGACACATCGGCGCAGGCGTCGCACCAGGTCGCGGAGACCCCGGAGCCAGAGCCAGAGCCCGCCCAGGCAATCGCGCAACAGCCAACCCAAGCAGAGCAGGCCGGCGCCGTGCCGCCCCAGCCAAGGTTGCGACCACTGGACGCAAGCAACCTCAGCTCCATACCCGACAAGCCGCGCCTCAGCATCCCGCCCGCAGCGCCGCCGACACCACCCACACCACCAGCCGCGCCCGAGCGACCGCTTCAGATCAGCGCGGCCGACGTCGCCATCCCCGCCGCACCAGCCGTAGCCAGTCCGAATGGAGACTGCAGCACCGTGCCCGAGGTCCTCCGGCGCTTTCAGCGCTACTACCAAGCCGGCACACTCGACCAATTCATGGCGCTCTACAGCCCCCACGCCAAGGAGAACGATCTGGCGACCTGGTTCGCAATCCGCCAGACCTACGCGGATTGGTTCAGCAAGACCTCCGCCCGGCGCATCACCTTCGAGCAGCTGCAAGTCGAGCCAACCGCCAAAGGCGACCGTTGCGCGGCAATCGCCCTCTTTCAGGTCAGCTATCTGGATGCCCAATCACGGCTCGCCACCAAGGCAGGCATCATCCAACTGCTGTTCGAGCCCGACGGACGCGGACTCAAGATCTTGCGTGCACGCTACTGACAGGGACGGAGCGGCCAGCGACTTGGCTCAAGCCCAGCTAGACTGAAAGCATCAGGGGCGGGGCTCTCGCTCGACCCGCCGCGTCAGGAGATCGGCCAGAAGATCTGACAGAACCCGAGCGAGACGAGATTGACCCGCTGCCCCTGACTTCAACGGAGGCGACAACCATGATCGAGAAAATCAACATCGGCGCCGACAATGTCCTGGGCTTCAAGCTCAGCGGAAAACTGCATGACGAGGACTACAGCACCTTCGTGCCCCAGATCGAAGCGGCATTAGTCGCCACGGACAAGATCAGCCTGCTCGCCCAGTTCGAAGACTTCCAGGGCTGGGACCTCCAGGCGGCCTGGGACGACTTCAAGCTGGGCATGGAACACTACTCCGACTTCGAACGCATCGCCCTGGTCGGCGAGAAGTCCTGGGAGCGCTGGATGGCCAAGCTCTGTAAGCCCTTCACGCGCGCGGAGGTCAAATACTTCGACGCCAGCGAGATGGACGCGGCACTGAGCTGGGCTAAAGGTTCGAGCTAGCGGAGTTCGGATCACTCCGAGTGGCGTCAGGATGCCTGGCCATGCCATTCAAGCTCACAGCCCCAGCTCCTTCCAGCGCGTGCGGATGCGCTTGACGGATACGGGCGTAGCGGTGCCGAGCTGCTGGGCGAAGAGGGAGACGCGCAGCTCTTCCAGCAGCCAGCGAATCTCATCCAGGCGTGGATCCTGACGCCCGACCGACCGCGCGGCCTGCGCTCGCTCCCGCCAGCGGGCCTGGATGTCCGCCATCTCCGCCATCCATTGCCGGTCCCTGCTCGGCGCGTGCGCGAGTCGGTCGATGCGCTGACTCACCGCCTTGAGATAGCGCGGATAGTCCTTGAGGCGGGCATAGGGCACGGACTGCGCGAAGCCGCGGAACACCAGGGTGTCGAGATGGTCGCGAATGTCCATCACCGAGGGCATCCAATTGACTTGGGTGATGTTCGCCAAGCGCTTGCGCAGCGCCTGATAGACATCGAGGATCTCGCCGACCAGGGCAGAGACCTCCTTGGCGGTCGCGAAGAGCCGCCCCTTGCGCTCGGCAAGCCGCGCAGCAAAGGCCTGCTGAGCGCGGATCTCCGCGAGCCCCTCGGTGAAGGTCAGATCGAGGATAAGCGCGACGAGTTCGTCCGCCAGATCGGCGCCCTTCTCGGCCTTGACCTTGCCCCTCTGCTCGGAGCCGGATTCGCCCAGCTTCGGCGCCTTGGCATATTGCAGGCGCATCCGATCCAGGTTAGGCAGCCCGTTGCGCAGTCGCCGCAGGTCTCCGCCTAAGTGGAGCATCAACAGCCGTCGCAGGCCGGCGCGCTGGGCCTTGGCGGCATTCTCCGCCGAGTCCAGGACCTGAATGGCCACGCTGTCACCGGCGTCGACCAGCGCCGGAAAGCCGCGCAGCTTGATACCGCCACGCGTCAGCTCGACCTGTTCGGGCAGATCGCCAAAATCCCAACGCGTCATGCCCTCGCGTTCCAAATCGCTGCTCGGAATATGGGCAAAGCCTTGCTGAGCCTGGTCGGCGAATTGGCGCTTGAGTTGCGCCGGATCGTCGCCGACGGCGATGCGCTTGCCCGCTTCGTCGACGAGCCGGATCTTCATCCGCAAATGCTCGGGCGCGGCCCTTGGGTCCCAGGCATCCTCCGGAACCTGAAGACCGGTCATGGCCTTCAGCTCCTCGCCCAATGCCTGAATCAGCGGGCGATCCGAGGGCGCGAGGCGGCCCGCGAGCTTCGCGGCCGTATCCGGGATCGGGACGAAGGACTTGCGCGTCTGCTTCGGCAGACCGCGCAAGAGCGCCGCGATACGCTCCTCGATCAACCCTGGAACCAGCCATTCCAGGCGATCGGCCGAGACCTGATTGATCAGCGGCAAGGGCACGACCAAGGTCACGCCGTCGACTGTGCTGCCGGGGTCGAAGTGATACTCCAAGGGCAGCGCGGTCGCGCCGACCTGGAGGCTGTCCGGAAAGGCCTGCTGGGTGATATCGGCGGCCGTGTGCTGCATGAGGTCGGACATCTGCATGTGCAGCAGCTTCGGATCCTTGCGGCTGGCCTGGCGGAGCCATTGCTCGAATTGCGGCTTCGAGTAGATACCGCTAGGGACTCGCTCGGCGTAGAAGGCAAAGATCGCCTCCTCGTCGACCAGGATGTCGCGCCGACGCGACTTGGCCTCGAGGTGGCGCACGTACTCGATGAGGTCCTGATTGTGCCGCCAGAACGGCGCCCGGGTCTCGAAGTCTCCCTCCGCCAATCCGAAGCGCAGAAAGATCTCCCGCGACTCCGCGGGATTGATCGGCCCGTAATTCACGCGGCGCTTGGGCACCAGGGTCACACCATAGAGGGTGACCTTCTCATAGGCCGAGACCTGGCCCGATTTGGCTTGCCAATGCGGCTCGGAGTAGCTGCGCTGAATGAGGTGCTTGGCGCTATGCTCGATCCAGGCCGGTTGGACCTTGGCGGCGGTGCGACCGTATTGGCGCGTCGTCTCGACCCGTTCGGCGACCACCACCCACTTGGGCGGCTTGGCGAAGAGCCCGGAACTCGGATGGATGAAGAAGCGGCTGTTGCGCGCACCCTGAAGCTCGCGCTCGGCCTCGCGAAAGCCGATGTTGCTGAGCAGCCCACTCAGCAGTGCGCGATGGATCTTCTCGTAGCGGTCGGCCTCGGTCTTTGGGCTCCCGGCGATGAACGGCTGGTCGCTTGCGGCGGATGACTGAAACCCCATCTCGAGCATCTGCTCGCGCAGCTGCGCATGGATGTCGCGCCACTCCTGCACCCGATTCCAGGACAGGAAATGCCGCTGACACAGCTTGGTGAACTTATTGCGCGAGAGCGCCTTGCGCTCCTTCTCCAGGAATTGCCAGAGGTTGAGGAAGGTCAGGAAATCCGAGTCTTCATGAGAGAAGGTCGCATGGATCTCGTCGGCGGCCTGCTGTTTGTCGAGCGGGCGCTCACGCGGGTCCTGCACACTCAGCGCCGCTGCGATGATCAGCATCTCCTCCAGGCATTGGTGCTCGACCGCCGCCAGCAGCATGCGCGCGATGCGCGGATCGACCGGTAGGCGTGCAAGCTGACGGCCCAAGGACGTCAGATCACCCTTGGCGTCGATCGCGGCCAGCTCCTCCAAGGTCCGATAGCCGTCCGAGACCAACTTGGCGTCCGGCGGATCCACGAAGGGGAAGCGCTCGATGGCCCCGAAGCCGAGCAACTTCATCTGCAGGATGACCGCGGCCAGATTGGTCCGCGAGATCTCCGGCTCCGTGAACTCCGTGCGCGCTTGGAAGTTGTCCTCGGTGTAGAGGCGGATGCAGACGCCCGCGGCGACCCGCCCGCAGCGGCCCTTGCGCTGATTGGCGCTCGCCTGAGAGATGCGCTCGACCGGCAACCGCTGGACCTTGGTACGGTGACTGTAGCGACTGATGCGTGCGAAGCCGGGATCGATGACGTAGCGGATACCGGGCACGGTCAGCGAGGTCTCGGCCACATTGGTGGCGAGCACCACCCGGCGCGTGCTGTGCGCTTGGAAGATGCGGACCTGCTCGCGCGGGCCCTGGCGCGCAAACAGGGACAGGATCTCGGTCGAGGGCGGGTGGTGCTTGCGCAGGGTCTCGGCGGTCTCGCGAATCTCGCGCTCACCGGAGAGAAAGACGAGCACATCCCCTGCCCCGACCCGCGCCAGCTCGGCCACTGCATCGGAGATGGCCTGCTGCATCTCATCGTCGCGCTCCGCCGCGCTCTCCTCCTCGGGAGGACGGTAGCGGACCTCGACCGGATAGGTACGACCGGAGATCTCGATGATCGGAGCTGGATTGCTCTCGGCATCGGCGAAGTGCTTGGCGAAGCGCTCGGGGTCAATGGTCGCGGAGGTGACGATGACCTTGAGGTCAGGCCGCTTGGGAAGGATGCCCCTGAGATAGCCCAGCAGGAAGTCGATGTTGAGACTGCGCTCGTGGGCCTCGTCGATGATGAGAGTGTCGTACTCGTTGAGGAAAGGATCCTGCTGAATCTCGGCAAGCAGCATGCCGTCCGTCATCAGCTTGATCGAGGTCTCGGGGCGGATGCGGTCATGAAAGCGCACCTTGTAGCCCACCAGGCCACCCGTCTCGGTTCCCAGCTCTTGGGCAACGCGACTCGCAAGGCTGCGCGCGGCAATGCGGCGCGGCTGCGTATGCCCGATGCGGCCAAGAATGCCGCGCCCCAGGTCCAGGCAGATCTTAGGCAGCTGAGTCGACTTGCCCGACCCGGTCTCACCGCAGAGCACCACCACCTGGTGGTGCGCGATCAGCTCGGCGACCTCATCGCGACGCGTGCTGACCGGGAGTTCCGGCGGATAGCTGACGACGGGCACTTGAGCACGTCGTCGCTCGACCAAGGCTTGAGAATCACGCACCGCCTGCCAAAGCTTAACGAGCCCCTGATCGAAGGGCTGGCCAGTTTTCGCGCGGCGGCGCAGGCCGCGCAGCCGTCCGCGAAAGGCGTGGCTGTCGCGCGTCAGACAACGCTCGAGGTCGTGCTCAGTGGGGAAATCGGTCGCGGTCAAGCTGGGTCCAAAGGGGTCGATGGAAAACGGCAGATGAGTAGCGGCCGAATCTTAGGATGACAGGCCGATGAAGCCGGCAGCTCCAATGCCGGGAGTGTCGGCCTCCAAGCCTCTAGCTGTTTGACCTGGAGGTCAACATCCTCAGAGCCGCCCAGTCTCGCGACACAAGGCGTAGCGGCGAGATCGGCTAGGCCGCAGCCTCGCTCCCGGCGGCGAACTCGAAATCCATGACGAGCCCAGGCGGCTGAATATAGGGTCCCTGAATCAGATCCACACCCTCGCTGAAGAGCCGCGCAATGGCTGCGGGTCCATCGACACCTGTTGCAATGACCCTGGCGCCACAGGCCTTGATCGACTGGATCAGCCAAGCAATGGAGTCCGCGTCCGGCCCATGGATGACGCGGCGGCTGATGCGTACATAGGCCGAGGGCACCGAGTGCAGCACGCGCATGCTGCGCTCGCTGAAATCCAGGCCATTGAGACAGACGCGGATGCCAAGTCGGCCTAGCTGGCGTGAGCGCTTGATGGCCAGCTCCAACTGGCGGTCAGCCTCGCTGATCTCGAATTGCAGGACGGGACGCTGGCGGATGAGGTCACGCGCGTTGATCTGATCGCGCACCCAGTAGATCCAGTCTTCCTTCGCCACGCCAAGGAGTGATTGATGGATGAACAGCAGCACGGACTCCTTGGCATCCATCTTCTTCTTGAGCACATCCAGCCCGGCCGAAAGCAGCCAGCGGTCGAATCGCGGCGCGAGACCCGATCGGGCAAGCGTCGACACAAACTCCGCCGGCGGCAGGACCTCGCCGTCGCCGATGATGAGTCTGGGCGTCATCTCATAGCGCTCACCTACGATGCCTGTGAGCGCCACCATCGGCTCGTATAGCAGCTCCATTCGCTCGTAGCGAACCGCATCCAAGACGCTGAGTCGGCGCTCCTCATGCGCCACGGCGGACTTGGCGTTCTCGTAGCGCCCAACCTCGGCAGCCCCGCCGCGCAGGGACCAGCGCGCCGCCTTTGCCGCGCGCGACACCAGTGTTACGGCGTCTTTGCAGGCGCCTGTCAAGGGATACCAACCACCCCCGACCTCAGCCCCAATGGTCTTCTCCTCAAGCAGCTTGCCAACACCGAAGAGGAGGCTTTGCGCGAACTCCGCCACCCGCTGATTGGAATCGCGGCATACGAGAATGGCGATGGAGCGGTCACTGACGCGCGCCGCAAGATCGTCGGGCTTCAACCGGGCAGAGACCTCGGCGGCAGCCATCTGAAGGCTCTCGTCCACACCCATGATGTCCAGATAGACGATGGCGCGGTGGCCGATACGGCCGTGATCGACCCGATGCCGACCCACGCCGGCCTGAGCCGAATAGGCTTGACCGAGCAGCCAGTCCAGCCGCTTGAGCAGTCGCTCGCGGGTCGCAAGCCGGGTGAGCGGATCGATGCCCACTGCCCCGCGCCAGCGACGCCGGCGCTCCGTTGCGCGCTGCAGCTGGTCGCGAACGACGTTCACCAAGCGGTCTGGCGCGACCGGCTTGGAGAGGAACTCATCCCCGCCGATCCTGAGTGCCGCCATTTGCACATCCGGATCCAGCTCCGCCGAAAGGAAAATGATGGGGACGTCGGCAAAGCTGTCGCGGCCGCGGATGATGCCCGTCAGCTCGATGCCCGAGGCGCCAGGCATGTGCAGGTCCATGACCACGAGATCCGGCCGGAAGTCATCCAGGACGTCCATGACATCCATGGCGTTGGTCACCCGCTGGGTCACCATGCCCACGCCCTGCAGCACCCGCGAGGCAAAGAGCGCGGCGACCGGCTGATCATCGACGACCAGCACCCGAGTCGGCCCCTGGTGGCGGACGCCTAGAATCTCGGCCAGCCGCTCGGCGAGCAGCTCGACCGGATCGCCAAGCAAAAAGACAGACTCCGCGCCCGCGCGCATGGCCGCCAATCGATAACGAATATCCTCCTGATCCACCAAGATCACCAGCGCGGCCGAACCCCCACCTTGCCCCGTCGGCAGCTGGCCCGCAAAGGACAGGATCTCGTCCGGTTCTGCGAGCAAGCGCGTGTCGAGCAGCAGCAGTGCTGGACGCTGCGCTCCGGCGGTGGAGATGCCCTCGGAGAGACCTTGACGCTGGACCAAGGAGAGATCGAGCGCGTCCAGCGCCTGCGCTAGATCCGCGGCCAGCGCGGGGTCCGCGGAGATGAGCAAAATTTCGCCGGTGGAAGGGTGATCAGGCATCTTTACGAGTCGATTTCCTAAGAGTCTCTAGCCGCAAGGCTCGCGATGTGGCGCGCCACATCGTACACAGCCGCCGTCCATGATGCATTGACTACTTGTCACCGACCCTAGGCTCAGAGAGGTGCCCAGGCGCCCATTCCCCCCGGCACGGAGTCTCACCCCGCCACGACAGATCGAGACAAGCATTGACATGACATGACCGATTATCAGCCTAGGAAGCGCAACGGGGGAAGCCTTGAAGGAGAAGGTTCAGCACCGAGCAGGCTGTCGCGCCGAGCAGGCAACGGCCCGGAGCGCCGACTCCAACGTCAGCATCACGTCGAGGTCAAAGGGAGACGGTCAAGGGCGAGGCCGGTCACAGCGGACGCTGTGAGCCGCGCGCGCGACCGCCGCGAGGTCGGCCCATGCAGCCGCGCACGGGGCCTCGCCTAAGACAGCGGATGGGTTTCAGAGGCTGTCTGGAAATCATGGTAGAGGCGCCCAGGATCCTTGAGGGCGCAAAATGCTCGCAGATGAGTCAAATTTCGATGAAGCGTCCGACCATGCAAGGCCGTCGGGATCGGGATCGAACCGACGATAGCGATTCCGATCCCGATAGCGATCCCGATGGCATGACTCGTCGGTCTGAGGCGAAGCCTCCCTAGGAGTTTCCAGACAGCTTCTCAGAGTCCGTAGGGACTTTGATACCACTCCCGCAGCACCTTCAGATCGCGGGCCGGCAAATAGTCATAGGCCCCCATGAGTTCGGCGTGGACCGCCTCGGCCAGCTGATGGGACACCTTGCGGTTGGTCAGCATGTGGAAGTACCAGGCGAAGGGATACCCCATCTCCCGATCGAAGCCGTGGATCTGATTCGCGAGCTTGACGCCGCGCGCCACCTCGGCATCGGGCAGCTCCGGCACCGCGGTCGGCGTTATCGGGACGGGTTTGGCACTGAGATGACCGTCGCCGTCGCGATCCTGATACTCGCGAATGGACAGCAGCCAATGATGGCAGAAGCCTTCCGACTCGGCGGCCGAGCTGCGATCCCAGTCGTCGAAGAAGCGCGGCAGCTTCGGGCCGGCATCAGGCGATGCGATCAGGTCGGACACCCGCACCAGCCGTCGGAACAGCAAGCGCGGAGCACCGATGGGCTCGTGCTCCAGACGGGGAAAATCGATCGGATCCACAAAGTCGGCAATGCTGTCGGGAAACCAATCCGGGTCCGAGATGGTGCGGTCCAAGACCTCCTGCAGCTGCTCGACCTCGATCTGGATGTAGTCCGCGGCCTGCGATCCGGTCTGAGCGACCAGGTAGTGCGTGCGGCCGTTCAGGCGCGTCGCGAAGTATTGAACGTCGGAGAGCTTGATCAGCAGCTCGTCGATGTCGCCGCCGGACTCGGCCTCGGCCCATTCGGTGATGTTGTGGGCAATACGATTTCCGTCCAGGTCCACCACACCACCCAGCCGATGCCAGCCAGCGCGCGTCATGGCATGACGGACCTCGACATCAGGCAGCTCGGCCTGGATCGCGGCGATGACGGGCTCGATGCCCTCGGCCACCTCAAGCGATTGGCAGGCCTGCGCCACGCGCAGTTCCAGACCCGCGACCAAGGCGGGCTGCTGGGTACTCGCTGTCTTCACCATAGGAGTCGACTCGGGATTCGTGTGATGTGCGGGTTGCTTGTGTTTAGGGCTGGGGTGGCGGTTCGGCGTGCGCGAGGCGATCCTCGACGATGGCTCGGACATCCGGGTCGGTATCCTCGCCCAACGGCCCCAGCGTCTCAAGCGGCAGGCGCTCGGCGAGGCGCGCGCGCACGCGCCAGTCGGGGTCGGCGATCAAGCCGCCAACTTCCTCGGAGCGAATGCGCTCGGCGACCTTGAGCCGGACCTCTGGCTCAGCGTCATCGCGCATCAGTCCAAGACTCTCGATCGGCAGCCGTTCGGCCACCGTCACCCGCACCTGGCGGTCTGGATCTCGGATCATGCGGAACAGCCGACCCGGTGCGAGACGGCGCGCGACATACTGCCGGACCAGGTAGTCAGGGTCCGTGGCCAGGCACTCGACCCGATCCGGCGGCAGCCGGTCGGCAACCGTGACACGCACCTCGCGATCGGGATCGCTGATGAGGGCATCTAGGGCCTCGATCGGCAGCCGGTAGGCCAGCACGCGCCGCACGACCTCGTCGGGGTCCTGGATCAAGGGGATGAGCTTCTTTTGCGACAGATAGCGCGCGGCGATGGCACGGCGCTCCCAAAAGCTGTCGCCCGCGTAGTCATCGGCCAATGCCGGGTTGACGCGAAAGAAGCGCTCGATCTGCCGGCCGCTCATGGCCCGGACGCAAACGTCTCCTGGGGTACAGCGCCCCTCGGCGAGCAGGTCGCGGCGGTGCCGGCAGCCGCTGCAGTTACCGACCGAGGCGCGCCTTGTCTGAGCGTCTTCTGTGGTCTTCATAGCAGCCTGCACCTGATCGCTCAGCCGTCTTGGTCGACCTGGGCGAGCAGCAGGCCGGTCGCCGACTCGAGGTCACGCGTGAGCTTCATGCAGTGCTCACGCCCATCGACGAGGTAGATGTTGAAGCCTGCGTCCTCGAGGAAGGGCTCGTCCGTACCCATCTCATCCTCGAGGCAGCGCGTGAAGTGGAGATCGGCGAGGTTCTCGCGCAGGGCCGCCAAGGTCTGATCATTCAAGCCGGCGCGGCGAATGATCTCAGCGACTTGCTTGACACGGGTCTCCTCGATCACGCCTCGCTCTCCTCGCGCTCGAAGCGCACCCGCTCCTCTGGGCTCTTGCCCATGACCTTGGCAAGCCAGGGCGGGATCTTGTCGGCCAGGACCTGCTGCAGCGCGACGATGCGGTCGCGCGCGCTCCCGCCCTTGGGATCCTTGATCGGATGGATATCCTTCTTCACGACCTTGGCGGCGGGCGGACCGCCAATGGAGGCCACGTAGAGGACCTGGCAATCGGCGATGAGGTCGGCACGGTAAGCGTTCTTGTCGTCGTCGGCCTGGGAGTCGTCGATCTCCCGAACGTCGATCAGCCGATGCTCGGTCGCGCAGACCTGATAGACGAGGAAGCGGCGCGCGGAGCCGAAATGGCCGTCGAGGTCTTCGCCGTTGTTGGAGGCACAGGCGACGCGGATGGAGTCGACCATGTCGCCCTCGGCATAGGGCTCGACGGAGGGTGGCGGCTCGAGCCCCTCGATGCCCTCACCCTTGAGGATGGCGAGCGCGGCCTTGAGGTCCTCTTGATCGAGGCTGGACAGCTCACCCTCGGCGGCCTGCTTGAGATCCTTGACCTTGAGGCGGCCGAGACTCTCGGCGGTCGGCGGCAGACCCACGGCGTCCGCGAGCACGCGGAGCAAGCGCGCTGCATCTGTATCCGGGAGCGTGCGAGCCGCCAGCCCGATCCGCAGGGCGATGTCTTCTGAGAGAGCGCCGTTGGCCATAGTGAGTTTCCTCAGGTCTCCGTTGTTCGCTTAGGCTGGAGAAGCGTGACACCGCAGCGCGATGTCACGCGACCGACTGTCTTTAGAACGTCCTGTCTTTAGACTGGCACGATGCAGTCATCTTCCATGCAGGCTTCCAAGCACTGCGGGGTTCCAGGCTCGCCGTCACCCTCGCACTCGCTGCAGGTCTCGGCGTCAATCTTATAGACACCCTTGAAGGGGGTGATCGACTGGGTCGGGCAAACCGGCTCACAGTCACCGCATGCGGTGCAGATATCACGTACGATTTTCAGGGCCATTTGGGTACTCCAGAGCAAATTCGAGATTCAGGGCCGCAGGCCGCTTGGACCTGGCCCGACGATCAATCTCCAGCGCGCTTGAAGCGCAAGGTTGTCGGGAACTGCGGCGGCGGACTGATGGGGTCGATGAACCAGCGCGAGCCGTCGGTCAGCTCGACCTCGCCCCCCCAGGCCTCGTCGGTATCGGTCTCGACGGTAGCGATGGTCTCCTCCATGTCCTTCTTGGCGACGTAGAAGAGCAGACCGCCGTCGTCCTTCCTGCGAATCATTACGTTGGGCATTTGGATCTCGCCGTATTCTTAGGCTTAGCGCCGGGCCAGCCCCAGCCGCCGAGCTTAGCAGCTGAGGGCTGGCTGCTGGCAGCTACCTGACCAGGTCGTAGTTGTAGTCCGTCACGCCCATCTCGCGAGTCTCGTCGTCCAGGCGCTCCAGGACGGCATTGACCAGCGTGGTCAGCATGTACATGGCACCCTCATAGCCCAGGGTGGTCATGCGATGCAGGTGATGACGATCGAAGATCGGGAAGCCGATACGGATCAGCGGGACCTCGAACTCGGTACCCTTGTGCAGGGTGTCGCGCTGAATGAACTTGCCGTAGCTGTTGCCGATCAGGAAGTCAGGCTTGTCGGTGAAGCACAGCGAGCGCAGGTGCCAGAGGTCCTTGCCGATGTGAACCTCGCCGCCAGCCCCGTAAGGCGACTCGGACAGGACCTGCTCGACCGCCTTCTTCCAACGCTTGTTGGCGTGGTTGCAGAGGATGTGGGTCGGCTCGGCGCCCAGCTCGAGCAGGAACTTGACCGTGCCCAGGACGAAGTCGGCGTCACCGTAGACCGCGAACTTCTTGCCGTGCAGCCAGGTGTGGCTGTCGGTCATCATGTCGACCAGACGGCCGCGCTCCTTCGCCAACGACTCAGGAATCTCCTTACCGGAGAGTTCCGAGACCTTCATCAGGAACTCGTCGGTCCATTCCAAGCCCATGGGGATGTTGAGCGCGGGAACCTCGTGCTTCCAGGTGATCTGAGAAAACTTCTTCGCCTTCGGCAGCTGCCAAGGCTGGAGCAGGATGGTATCGATGGCGTTCGGGGCATCCTTCATCTCGGCGAGCGGGGTACCGCCAGCGTACATGCGGAACTCACCGTCGGCGGGGGTGTCGAGCACCTCGGTCGGGTCGCACAGCAGGCTGTAGCCGACGCCCATCTCTTTCATCATGCGATGCATGACACGGTAGTTGCCGAGGTAGGTCTCGAAGCCAGGCACGATGTTGATCTTGGCGTTGGAGCCAACGACCTTGTCATCCATGTAGTTCAGCGTGAAGTAGCGCTGCATGCCCTCGAACATGTTGTCCCAGCCGGTCGTGTGGCTGCCGACAAAGCTCGGCGTATGGGCGAAGGGCGTCGGGAATTCCTGCGGGATGTGACCTTCCTTCTTGGCATTGCCGATGAAGGCGTTGAGGTCGTCACCGATGACTTCGGCCATACAGGTGGTGCTGACCGCGATGCACTCGGGCTTGTAGAGCGCCTTGGCGTTCTCAAGACCATCGAACATGTTCTTCTGGCCGCCGAAGACCGCCGCGTCTTCGGTCATGGAGTCGGAAACGCAGGCGACCGGCTCCTTGAAATGACGGTTGAAGTAGGTACGGAAGTAGGCGACACAGCCCTGAGATCCGTGCACGTAGGGCAGGGTCTTCTCGAAGCCAAGCGCGCAGAGCACGGCGCCGAGCGGCTGACAGGCCTTGGCCGGGTTGACGGTCAGGGCTTCACGCTTGAAGTTCAGCTCCTGGTATTCCTTGGTCGTGGTCCACTGGAAGGTCTCCTCGATCTTGTCGAGCGGAGGCACTTCCTCCACGCCTTCGCGCTTGGCCTTGAGGTTTTCCTTGTAGTCCTCGTCACGGAACAAGGGGTAGCAAGGCTTGATGTTGTCGGCTGTCTGGCTCATGAGTGTGCTCCTACCGCGCCGCTAATCTGCGGACAGACGGTATGAAAGGAAAAATTCAGTCGTGTCCCTGTCGGCAGGGAGGGCGTGGGAGCTGCGCATCGCCGCGATGCAAGGTCGCGGCGAGGCGCCGCTCCCACGGTCGGGCTTCGCCCGCCAGCCACTAGCCGGCCGCGGCGACCGCCTCTGCCTCACCCTCGGCAGGCTTCTGCCAGGGTGCCTGCATGCTCTTCCAGCAGGGATTGTTGATGGTCATGTCCATGTCACGGGCGAAGATGGCGAAGCCGTCATAGCCGTGGTAAGGACCGGAGTAATCCCAGGAGTGCATCTGACGGAAAGGCACACCCATCTTCTGGAAGATGTACTTCTCCTTGATGCCGGAGCCGATCAGGTCGGGCTTGACCTTCTTGACGAACTCCTCGAACTCATAGCCGGTGACGTCGTCGTAGAGCAGGGTCGCGTTGCCCATTTCCTTGATGGTGCGGTCGTAGTCGTCGTTGTGCGCGAACTCGTAGCCCGTGCCGACCACTTCCATGCCGAGGTCTTCGTAGGCGCCGATGACGTGACGCGGACGCAGACCGCCGACGTAGAGCATCACCTTCTTGCCTTCCAGACGTGGACGGTACTTAGCGACGATGGCCTCGTACTCAGCGGTGTACTTCTCGATGACCTTCTCGGCGTTGGCCTGGATGGTCTCGTCGAAGAAGGCAGCAATCTTACGCAGCGACTCGGCGATCTTGGTCGGGCCGAAGAAGTTGTACTCCATCCACGGCACCCCGTACTTCTCTTCCATGAAGCGGCTGATGTAGTTCATGGAGCGATAGCAGTGGATGAGGTTCAGCTTGACCTTGGGGGTCAGCTCCATCTCCGACAGGGTGCCGTCACCAGACCACTGAGCAACCACACGCAGCCCCATCTCCTCGAGCAGGATGCGCGAGGCCCAGGCGTCACCACCGATGTTGTAGTCGCCGATGACCGCAACGTCATACTTCCCGGTCTCGAAGGAGTTGTCGCCATCACGGTTGCCAATGACCCAGTCGCGAATCGCATCGTTAGCGATGTGATGACCCAGCGACTGAGACACACCACGGAAGCCCTCGCAGCGCACCGGCACGATCGGCTTCTCGAGTTCCTTGCTCATCTTCTTGGAGACGGCCTCGATGTCGTCACCAATCAGACCGATCGGGCACTCGGACTGGACGCTGATACCCTTGACCAAGGGGAAGAGCTCATTGATCTCAGCGATCAGCTTGGCGAGCTTCTTGTCGCCGCCGAAGACGATGTCCTTCTCCTGGAAATCCGAGGTGAAGTTCATGGTGCCGAAGGTATTCACACCCGTGTGACCGACGTAGTAGTTACGACGACCGGCGCGGGAGTATTGACCACAGCCGACCGGGCCGTGAGAGATGTGGACCATATCCTTGATCGGACCCCAGACCACACCCTTGGAACCAGCGTAGGCGCAACCACGGACGGTCATGACGCCCGGCAGGGATTTACGGTTGGAGGTGATGCACTTCTTGGACTGCTCGATCGACTGATCGTTGACGGCCAAATGCTTGGCGCGGTCCTTCTTGGCCTTATCCGGGTAGACCTCGAGGACTTCCTGGATGAGGTCCTGGGTCTCTTCGCGAGTCATACTTGCCATGATGGCTTTCCTCAAATTCGGCGCCGCGACTAATCCGCCGACGGTCGCGCGGTGGGAAACCTGAAGCGATGGACGACGGCACCGAGGCGCCGTGCCCGCTGAACGGACAGCTCGAGACTTAGGCCTCGGCAGTCGCGGCCTTACCGATGATGCTCTCGTCTTCTTCGTCCATCAGACCGAAGTCCATCAGCAGGTCTTCGAGCGCATCCATCGAGATCGGAGTCGGGATCACGAACATCTTGTTGTCGATGATCTTCTGCGCCAGCGTGCGATACTCGTCGGCCTGCTTGGCCTTGGGGTCGTACTCGATGACCGTCATACGACGGATCTCGGCGCGCTGCACCACGTTGTCACGCGGCACGAAGTGGATCATCTGCGTGCCCAGCTGACGGGCCAGCTCCATGATCAGCTCGTCTTCGCGAGCGGTGTTGCGGCTGTTGCAGATGAGGCCAGCGAGACGCACGCCGCCGGAGCTGGCGTACTTCACGATGCCCTTGGAGATGTTGTTGGCCGCGTACATGGCCATCATCTCGCCGGAGCAGACGATGTAGATCTCCTGCGCCTTGTTCTCGCGGATCGGCATGGCGAATCCGCCGCAGACCACGTCGCCCAGCACGTCATAGAAGACGAAGTCCAGGTCGTCCTCGTAGGCACCTTCCTCTTCCAGGAAGTTGATGGCGGTGATAACGCCACGGCCGGCACAGCCAACACCCGGCTCAGGGCCGCCGGACTCGACGCACTTGATGTTGCCGTAGCCCACCTTGAGCACATCTTCCAGCTCGAGGTCTTCGACCGACCCAGCCTCGGCCGCCATCTCCATGATGGTGTTCTGCGCCTTGGAGTGCAGAATCAGGCGGGTAGAGTCAGCCTTGGGGTCGCAGCCGACGATCATGACCTTCTTACCCAGCTCGGCCAGACCGGCAACGAGGTTCTGGGTGGTGGTGGACTTGCCGATACCGCCTTTGCCGTAGATGGCGCATTGACGCATTGCCATGGTAGGGTCTCCTGTTAGCTCGCTGTTGCAAGCGTTGAACGAATGCTTCACTCGCCAAGCATTGAGCAATCAGCATGCCAAGCGGGACATGGCGCACTAAGCGTCTGTTTTCAAAAGACGTTGACCACAGAGAACGCCCTGATCTCCTTGGTAGCATCCCCGACAAAGCCTGAGGGGCTGTATGGATAACAACAGACAAATCGAACAAGACAGCCAGCCCCCGCCCTCGCTCCCCGCCAGCGCTCGACTCCCGATCAACCGCTGCAACCTGCCGGCCGTCATCCTAGGAAGCCTGACCTTTCAAGCGCACCCAGTCCCGCTCGAGATCGACGGCATCCGCGACTTTCACGACGACCTCTTCGCCACGCTCGACGCCACCCCCGAGCAGACCGATCGCGCCCAAGGTTTCATGGATTACATGACGGTTCACTTCCTCTTGGAGGAACTCGAGGAGGCTGGACTGACACCTGGGCGCAAGCGCAAGTCGCGGGTGAACGCAAATTATCTAAGGATGGTGCGGGGCTGGTCGTTCGATTCCGACGGCCGCGAGGGCGCGGTGCTCAAGCGTTGGGTCGAGAGCCGCTTCGGGCTCCTCGCCAGACACCACGCCGGCTCGCTGGTCGACCGCCACAGTGATGCCTACCATCAGTATCTACTGCAAGGCACACGCGGGCTGTACGCAACCAACGCGCTGGAGGCGCAGCTCGACCTGCTCTATACCTACTGCCAGTGCGAACTCGCCCGTGAGCATTCCGACAGCACCCACATCACCCTCTACCGGGGCATCAACCGGATGGACGAGCACGAGGTCCTGGAGACACGCGTGTGCGGGCGGCACCGTGTTCTGCTGAACAATCTGAATAGCTTCACCAGCAACCGCGAGCGCGCCGACGAGTTCGGCGACTACATCCTCGTCGCCGAGATCCCACTGCCGAAGGTCTTCTTTTACAACCGACTCTTGCCAGGGATGCTGAAGGGAGAGGATGAATATGTCGTGATCGGCGGCGCCTACGAGGTCTGCATCAGCACGATTTGAGCAGAAAGGCGTGGCCCGACGAGTCAGGCAGCGTGGTCCGATGCGCCGAATCCGGGCACAATGTTGAGCCGCATCACCACCACCGACGACCACGCGTGCCCAGCATCCGCCTCATCACACTGGACCTAGACGACACCCTCTGGCCCTGCATGCCCGTCATCCAGGCCGCCGAAGAAGCGCTCTATGCCTGGCTCGAGAGCCGGGCACCTCGCTTGACCCAAGCCGAGGACATCGCCAGCATGCGCCAACACCGCCATGAGATCATGGAGCGCCGCCCCGAGATCGCCCACGACCTGGGGATGGTGCGACGCCTCTCCCTGGTCGAGCTGCTGGACCGCCACGGCCATGACGCGGGGATCGTCGACGCAGCGCTCGCCCTCTTCCTGGAGAACCGCTGCCGGGTCGAGCCCTACGCGGATGTCCTTCCCTCGCTCCAGTCGCTATCGCGGCGCTATGCGCTGGTCTCCGTCACCAATGGCAATTCGAATGTCGAGGTCACCCCACTGAAAGGTCTCTTCCAGCACAGCATCTCCGCGGCCGAGGCGGGCGCGGCCAAGCCGCATCCAGCCATGTTCGAGCGTGCGCTCGCGCTCACTGACTGCCGGCCCGACCAATGCCTCCACGTCGGCGATGACCCCTGGCTCGACGTCGAGGCGGCGCGTCAGGCGGGACTGAGCGCCGCCTGGATCAATCGGATGGGCAAGACCTGGCCGAAGGAGCTAGCCGAGCCCGCCGTCACCATCACCTCTATGGACGAGCTGATCGCCTGGCTGGAGGAATCCGACAATGGACTTTGAGTTGCAGGGGCGCGACGGCCTGGCGCGGCGTGGTCGCCTGACCTTCACACGCGGCAGGGTGGAAACCCCCGCCTTCATGCCGGTCGGCACCTATGGCACGGTCAAGGCCATGACGCCGGAGGAACTGCTGGAGGTCGGCGCCGAGATCGTCCTGGGCAACACCTTCCATCTCATGCTGCGCCCAGGGACCGAGATCATCCGGCGGCTCGGCGACCTGCACGACTTCATGCACTGGGACAAGCCCATCCTCACCGACTCCGGCGGCTTCCAGGTCTTCAGCCTGGGCGATCTGCGCAAGATCACGGAGGAAGGGGTGCACTTTCAGTCCCCCGTGAACGGCAGCCCGGTCTTCCTCAGCCCCGAGGTCTCGATGCAGGTGCAACGCGAGCTGGGGGCGGACATCGTCATGATCTTCGATGAATGCACGCCCTACCCCGCCGACGAGGCGCAGGCGCGCGCCTCCATGGAGCTGTCGCTGCGCTGGGCGGCGCGCTCGCGCGAAGCACATAGCGACAATCCGTCGGCATTGTTCGGAATCGTACAAGGCGGCATGCACGAGGGGCCGCGCGCGGAGTCCCTAGAAGGGCTGATGCGGATCGGCTTCGACGGCTATGCCGTCGGCGGCCTCTCCGTCGGCGAGCCCGAGGCGGATCGGCTGCGGGTCCTGGACTTCCTGTCCGACAAGCTGCCCAGCGACCGACCGCGCTATCTCATGGGCGTCGGCACGCCAGAGGACATCGTCGCCGCCGTGCAGCGCGGCATCGACATGTTCGACTGCGTCATGCCCACCCGCAACGCGCGCAACGGCTATCTCTTCACCCACCAGGGCATCGTAAAAGTTCGCAACGCGGCCAACCGCAGCGACGAGGGCCCCATCGACCCACTCTGCGACTGCTACACTTGCCGCAACTACAGCCGCGCCTACCTACACCATCTCGACAAGTGCAAGGAGATACTCGGCGCGCGCCTCGCGACCATCCACAACCTGCACTACTATCAAGGCCTGATGCGTGGATTGAGAGAGGCGATCAGTGGCGAACGACTGGATGCATTCGTCGCGAGCTTCAAGGCCCTCAGATCCAGCCACTAGCCGCCAAGATGGCCGCATGACAAGCAAGAGCGCACCCAAGCAGCGCATGAACAGCTTGTAATCCTTCCGCGCCCGAAATCGGCTCTCAAGTTTGACGCCGGTGTGCGATAATTCGCGGCCATATTTTCACGGCGGCATCGCCCGGCGGTGCCGCGCCGATTCCAAGCCACAGGACGCGCCGCACAGGGCGGTCCGCAACGACCCTAGGAACCACTATGAGCTTCTTCATCTCCGACGCACTGGCGCAAGGCGAGCCAGCCGCCGCCGCTGGCGATCCCTTCATGGCGCTCCTGCCCTTGGTGCTGTTCGCCGTTATCTTCTACTTCTTGCTCATCCGGCCGCAGGCCAAGCGCCAGAAGGAGCACCGCAAGATGGTCGAGGCCCTGGCCAAGGGCGACGAGATCATCAGCATGGGCGGCATGGCCGGTCGTATCGCGGACATCGGCGAGAACTTCGTCCTGGTCGAGATCTCGGACAGCGTCCAGGTCAAGATTCGTCGCGCAGCGGTCGAGTCGGTGCTGCCCAAGGGCACCTTGAAAGAACTCTGAGGCCAAAGCGGAACGCTCAGAAGGCGCATCTCGGTAGGAAACGCTGATAGAGGCCGCACGGGCACCGTCCGTGCGGCGGCCCGACCTCCGTCGGCAGCACTGGCCTGACAGGTCGTTGCGACAGTGCCGCGCACCGAGCCGAATCGACTCAGCAACCCTTGAACCGTCGCGGGTGCTGGCCATGAGGCCCGACGCCGTGCCCCATCCCTGCCCCTCCCATTTCTGTCCCCTCCGACAGGCGACGTAGCGACTGGAACAACAATGAACCGATACCCGCTGTGGAAGAATCTTATGATTCTGGGCGTGCTCTTGGCTGGGCTCCTGCTTGCCTGGCCAAACCTCTACTCCCAGGACCCGTCGATCGAAATCACCGCCGCGCGCGGGGCCGAGATCACCGACTCCAGCAAAGGTGAGATCCAGGCCGCGCTCGAGAATGCCGATGTCCCCTTCAAGGGCATCGAGCCACGCGAGGGAAACAAGCTCTTGGTGCGCTTCGCGACACCCGGCAATCAGCTCAAGGGCCAAGAGGCCATCGAGCAGACGCTCGCCGAGCGCTATCGCACCGCCTTGACCCAGGTCGCCGACCTCCCGGGCTGGATGCGCGCCATGGGTCTCAACCAGATGTCGCTCGGTCTCGACCTGCGCGGCGGCATCCACGTTGTCATCGACGTCGACATGGAAGCCGCGCTAGATCAAGCCCTAGAGCGCTATATCGGCGACATCCGCACCCAGCTGCGCGAGCAAAAGGTCCGTTATCTGACGGTGACCCGCGACGGCGGCAGCATCGAGATCAAGTTCAAGGACGCCGAGACCCGCGACGCGGGCGAAAAGGCCATCAGGCGCGAGTTTCGTAACCTCGACATCAAGAGCACCGAGGAAGGCGCGGATTTCGTGCTCTCGGCCAGCCTGCCCGAGGTCGAGCAACAGGAGATCAAGAATTTCGCGCTGGAACAGAACATTACGACCTTGCGCAATCGCGTCAATGCGCTCGGCGTCGCAGAGCCCAGCATTGCCCGTCAGGGCGAGCGACGCATCGTCGTCGAGCTGCCGGGCGCCCAAGACCCTGGCCGACTCAAGGAGATCTTGGGTGCCACCGCGACCCTGGAATATCGCCTCGTCGACACGGAGAACAGCGTCGCGGACGCCGTCTCAGGGCGCGTCCCCGTCGGGAGCAAGCTCTACTATGAGCGCAATGGCACGCCCATCCTGCTCAAGCGCCGCGTCATCGTCACTGGCGACCAGATCACGGACGCCTCCGCCGGCTTCGACAGTCAGAGCGGCACACCCGCGGTCTTCGTCAACCTCGACGGTCAGGGCGCACGACGGATGCGTAACGTGACCACCGAGAACGTGGGCAAGCCGATGGCGGTCGTCTTCATCGAGAACCGCACGACCACCAAGATGGTGGATGGCGAGCCGGTCAAAACGACACGCAAGGTCGAAGAGGTCGTCAGCGTCGCCACCATTCGCGAGCCCTTCGGGCGCCGCTTCCAAACAACGGGACTCGACAGCAGTGACGAGGCGCACAACACCGCCTTGCTGCTGCGCTCTGGCGCCTTGGCGGCCCCCATCCAGATCGTCGAGGAGCGCACCATCGGCCCCAGCCTGGGCCAAGACAACATCGACCAAGGCTTCATGTCGGTCATCATCGGCCTAGCGCTGGTCATCGTCTTCATGGCGCTCTACTACCGCATGTTCGGCCTGGTGGCGGACCTGGTGCTGGTGGTCAATCTCGTCATGATCATCGCTGTGCTCTCCATGCTACAGGCCACACTGACGCTGCCCGGCATCGCCGGTATCGTGCTCACCGTCGGCATGGCCGTCGACGCCAACGTGCTCATCTTCGAGCGTATCCGCGAAGAGGTCCGCAACGGCAACTCGCCGCAGGCCAGCATCCATGCCGGCTACGACAAGGCACTCTCGACCATCGTCGATGCCAACGTCACCACATTGATCGCTGCCGTCGTCCTCTTCAGCTTCGGCACGGGGCCGGTCAAGGGCTTCGCCGTCACCCTCTTCATCGGCATCGTGACCTCGATGTTCACCGCCATCCTCGGCTCGCGCGCCCTGATCAACCTGATCTACGGCGGCCGTCGACTCAACAAGCTGGCTCTCTAAGGGACGATCGGCATGAGTAAGAAACGCACGATCAATGACTTCGATATCGACTTCATGGGCAAGAGCAAGCTCGCCGCGATGCTATCCGCGTCCGCGCTAGTCGTCTGCCTGCTGTCGATCCTCTTCCGCGGCTTCGACCTGGGACTGGATTTCACCGGGGGCACCGTTATCGAGCTCGGCTATCAAACGCCGGCCGAGCTGAGCGAGATTCGCTCGGCCCTGGAGCAAGAAGGACTGGAAGCTGCGACCATCCAGTATTTCGGGTCGCGCACCGATATCCTGATCCGCCTTGCGCCACAGGAGGGTGAAGAGGACAGCGCCCAGCTCAGCGACCGCGTCTTCCGCACCCTCAACCAGGCGGCTGAGGGCAAGGTCGAGCTGCGGCGCGTGGAATTCGTGGGCCCGCAGGTCGGCGAGGAACTCCGCGAAAAGGGCGGACTGGCCGTGCTCTTCTCGCTCATCGGAATCCTCATCTATGTCGCGCTGCGCTTCGAGTGGCGCTTCGCTGTCGGCGCCGTCATCGCGCTCATCCATGACGTCATCTTCACCGTCGGGATGTTCTCGATCTTCCAGATCCCCTTCGATCTGACGGTGCTGGCCGCGGTGCTCGCGGTCATCGGCTACTCCCTGAATGACACCATCGTCATCTTCGACCGCATCCGCGAGAACTTCCGCCGGATGCGCAAAGGCACGGTCATCGGGATCACCAACACCTCCATCAACCAGACGCTGTCACGCACCATCGTGACCTCGGGCACCACGCTCTTGGTGCTATTCGCGCTCTACTTCCTGGGCGGCGAGGCGATCAGCGGCTTCTCCCTGGCGCTCATCATCGGCATCTTCGTGGGCACCTACTCCACCATCTACGTCGCAACCGCCGTCGTCATCTGGCTAGGGCTCAGCCGCAGCGACCTTACGCCGGTCAAGAAGGAAGGCGCGGAACTAGACGCCATGCCCTGAACCTGGAGGCGGCAAGGCGCCCAGCCCGACGACGAGCGCCAAGCGAAAAGGGGCCATCCGCGACATGCGGATGGCCCCTTTTCTTTGGTCTCAAGGCGATTTGCGGTGCGACACGGAAGGCGCGGCCCGAGACAAGTCAGCGGGTATGAGCTTTGACAGCAATCGCCTAAGAAGCTGTCTGGAAACTCCTAGGGAGGCTTCGCCTCAGACCGACGAGTCATGCCATCGGGATCGGGATCGGGATCG
>NZ_JAAIJR010000209.1 GCF_010915725.1 Thiorhodococcus mannitoliphagus | reverse complement strand
CTCAGCAAGGCTTTATACAGCGGGCGCACATGACTGGGGTCAAGCTCATCGAGACGCTCGCGCAGGCGGGTGTCGCTCGGGGCCTGCTTAATCCCGTAGAGGGCCTTGAGATTCGCTCGCGTCGTCTCCTCCCGGCAGTCCTGGTCGAACTGCAGCAGCGAGGGATACTTCAACCCGAAGAGCGCTAGCCCTGACATCAGATGATCGACCAAGGCGATGTCGTGACCCGGTGCATCGGGGATTCGACGAAACACCCGATGCGCTTCTTTCAGCAGCCCCTCAATGCTGAGATGCTTGCGGCAAAACGGAGCGCTCATCAGCACCCCCCTCTCAATCCGACACTGAAATGATGCCGGCCAGTCTACCGAGTCGGCGCCAAAAGTCTACGAAGAACTTTTTTTCAGGCTGCTCCAACCCATTGTCGCTCAAGAGAAAAAATTTTCAGCGGGAATTGCTGGCCTGCTGCGCTAGAGTGAGACCGGGCTCGATCGACTCATTTTGTGCCTGATCTTTCAGGGAATGACAAGTGCAGGTGACCGGGATGCTGTGGGGGAGCGAAGCTGCTCAACTACGTGGGTTATCCGACCTCGGAAGTGCTGGGACCGGACGCCACCGGCGAGCTACCGCGCCCCGACCCTGACCATCACCCATCACGGCGGCGCCCAGCTGCGCCGCTCCAACATCGATCAGGCCCCCAAGATCGCCGGGTTCTCGGCCCAGCAGTTGATCGATACCGACCGCGCAGCATGGGTCGATAAGCCCATGCCGCCGGAGCCGGCAGACCTCCGGAACGCGAACACTGATGATTGCAGAGTGTGCATTTCAGACTTCACCACAGGCCGCTCTCTCCAAATCACCGATCATTCCAATCCCTCAAGCACTCGCCAAACCTTGCGGTAGACCTCGCCCTCGCGTTGGCCGAGCGCGCCCTGCCAAGCGCCTTGGTCCAGGCCGCGTAACCGGGTGCGAACCTGCGTCAGCGGCTCAGTGGCGATGTTGCCCATGCTGTCCGCCAATCGGGGGGCGGCGGAGCGCGGGACGCCAAGCAGGCGCAAGGCAACGGCGTCATCGCTGCCGACGCCATAGAACACACGCGATGGGAGATTGCTCAGCGCACTCAGTTGCTCCTCAGGTAAGTCGCTGCCGGTGATTGAGAGCAAGGCGCCCAGCCCCCAGGCCGCTGATTGAGTCAGCTTGCCGAACAGGTTCTTTCCGCAGTTCGTCAGCGCCACGGTGAGATCCTCGTCCCCGGTCTTGAACCAGATCTCGGCTATCTGCGGCAGCGTCGCCCCATTGACCCAGTCCTTGACGATCATTGCCAACTTGTCGCCGTCGCCTTCTTTTCCGCCTGTTGCGGCTTTGAGGTTTTCTCGCAATTCGGGAACCCGCAACAAAACGCCCATCATGCTCTGGAGTTCCGAATCCTGCCTACTGAACAGCCTGTCCTTGTCCCACGAACGGACGCCGATCTTGTATTCGCGGGCGGCATGCAGCACGGTCTTGACTGTTTGCAGAGAAAACCCGGTGCTGTCGACCAGTTTCAGGGGCTGCCCAGGCTGGCCGAGATAGGCGGAATAGGCATGCACCCCGTCGAGCAGTTGACTCGCGAGACCATCATGCTGGGCTCGCAAGCGATCGAATCCGAAGGTCCCGCGCAGGATCTGCTCGATCTCGTCGGCAAACCCGTCCGGCTGCCCCATCTGCCGGTAGGTGTGCGCGAGATACTGGACGAAGGCGGACCATTCCGGATGGCTGTAGACAATGCCACCGAGATCGCCGAGCTGGTCGGCAGCCTCAGTGGCGAGCGAGATCAGCGCCGAGTTGAGATCGCCCGTTTGACGATTGATGAAGGTGCGAAGCCGATCCGCTTTCGCCTGGCTATCTGCGACCAGAGCGACAACCCCCAGAGAGCCTTGTCCGATCCGCCCGGCACGTCCCGCGATATTCCAAAAATCCTCAGGCGGAATGTCCGTCATGTACGGAGGCCTATTGGAAGGGTACTGGTGTGAGGCCAGGACGACGCCGGTCACCGGGAAATTCACGCCTTGCGCGATGGTGGTGGTGGCCACCAGGAAGCTCAGCTCGCCCTCCTCGAACAACCATTCCATCAGCGCACGCACATCGTCGGAAAGCCCGGCGTGATGGACGCCGATGCCGTGGGCCAGAAGGTCCTGCAAGGGAAAGTCCGCGCCCATTTCCAGGTCGAGGAACGCACGGACGAGTTCGATCCGTTCGCTCGCCGCTTGGCGCCTGTTCGCGTCGATGCGGAGCTTGTCCGCCAGAGACCAGACCCAGTCGGGCCGTTGGTGCATGACGATGACCGGTCCCCGCCGCTGCATCTGTTGCGCGGTTGCGGCGGCGAGCGTGCCCTGATCGCTGACCTTGCTGAAGGTGCGCGCGATCTCTTCGGTCTTCGGAAAGCGCAGCAACTCGTCGACCGCCAATGTCTGGCGCGTGGTGTGCTGAGTCTCCATGCGCAGGCTGTAGTCGAAGCTGTTCGCTCCCAACGCATCGCCCTTCTCAGGCTCGACGATGCCGATGACGCGATCGTTGGGCTGCCAGTCCAAGGCAAGGCTGACATCCTCCGAGTTGGTCCCGCCGAGCCAGCGGGCAACCTCCCGCGCGTTGCTGATGAAGGGGGTAAGCAACAGGAACTGGGCTCGTTGGCACTCGCTGTTGATGGTCGCGAGCAGCAGCTCGAGCTTGAGGCCGCGATTGAAATCGCTCAGGTTGTGGGCCTCGTCGACGACGACGAGTGTGAGGGGGCGCTCGATCTTGGCTTCCCAGCCTTGCCGGAGCATCAAGTCGAGCTTTTCAGGCGTGGTGACGAGCACCCGGAATGCCGCCGAGGGGTCGCTCTGCCGAAGTAGCTCGGCCTCGATGTTGTCGACCTCGATGGCGGGGCTGACTTGCTCTACGACGATGTCGAGCGGCTCAAACTCCTTGCGCAAGCGCCGGGCAATCTGGTTGACCAGGGTCCGAGTCGGGGCCAGATAGGCAACCCAGCCGCGATCCATCTCGAACTGGTTCAGCGCCTGGAGGATGCGGAACTGGGCAATGAGGGTCTTGCCGCTCGAAGTGGGCAAACTGACGACGACTGCGCGCCTGCTGGAACCAAGCAGCCCTTTCTCCGCGAGCGTTCGGCGCTGGGGCGGCAGCACGTCGAAAATGGCTCGGTCGCCTCGCCCACGGTCCACCAGGGTTCGGACAAATTGGGTGACACGAGAGTTGACGGCCCGGGTGACAGTCCAGATCGAGTTCTCCGCCATTTGCACGGCTGACGCGGCCAGGAGCCGGCTGAGCGGTTCCAGATCAAGCATCTGAGCGTGCTGGCAGATTGTGAGGACCCGATCGAAGTGGGTCTCCAGCAGCTGTTGGATCTGGTACTTGCCATCGACCACGCCGTCGGTGATGTAGAGGGCAAGGATCTCAGCGGCCTTGGCCAGGTGATACAGGCCGATCAGCTCCAGCGCGGCGGCCTTGGCCGTTGCGGGATCTTGGCCTTCGAGATACTGCTGCTCGAATTCGGTCTGGGCGTCACGCAGTCGGGCCACGCCTTCGAGCACCGCATCCCGATCCGTCCATCCCCGCTTGCGAATCAGACGGAGCCAGACGTCCAAGATGGTCGACCAGGTCTGGGTACGCCAATCGCCTGTGTTCGGCGCAAGCTCGGGCCAGGGCTCCTCGCTGAGCCAACGGGCGGCGTCCGCGCCCTTGTCGCCCAAGACCGCGAGCGCACCGGCTCGCAGCAGAAAAGCTGCTGCCTCCACCGGATCTGTCGGTCTGGGAAGCGCCCGTAGCAACCGGAAGGCGTCGGCAGCACACAGGCGTAGATCCCGTTGGGCTTCTTCGTCGTCCTTGTCTGCTGCCAACAGCAGATCGAGAATCACAAGCTCCAACGCTTCCGCAGCGCGCACGATGAGCTGCGTGTCTTCGTCGAGTGGCTGCTCGAGCAGTTCACGATGGATCTGAGCCCGACTGGCCTGCCGTAAGGCGGCCTCTCTGGTCGAGGCAATCAGATCGAGCAACCGCCCGCTCATGGCTTGCCCCCCGACATGCGCGTTGGCAAGTCAGCAACAGTACACGGCAAATAGAGCGCGATCAGATGGCAGCGAGTTGGATTCTGTAGGGAGCCGGCCAGCGTCTTGGCGCGCGCGGTTAGATCAAGCTCGTCCGGCTGGATGTCACGAATCAGGACTCCAAAGAGTGCGACCGCTCGATTCCCTGACTCCAAGAACAGTCCGACCGCTGCATCGAACGAGTCCTCATGTTCCGTGCCCCGACACCTTGGCTGGAGCCATTTCAGCAATTGCCCAATGAGCCTCAGGTTGTGCGCAAGCTCGTCGAGCTGGTGTTTCATGCCTCCTCGCCCGCTCATGACGTTGGGCGGAGTCTTCTTGTCGCTTGATGTCTTAACCTCCCCCAGGGCTAACCGGACCACGTCCCCTTCTACTTGGAATCCGACCAGATCGGCGCCCGGCAGGCTAGCCTTCGGGGTACGCTTGTCCCGCTCCATGTTCCATGGCCAGACAACACCGTGCGCCTGTTGCAGATGCGCCTCCGCCATGGCTTCACCGATCGCCCAGTCCCGCTCCTCCGGAACCTCGGCTGCGAGAATGGCGCCCAGGCTGTCGCGCGCGAAACCCGTGTTGGCCAGGCCTCGCAGATGGGCCTCGAAATCGTCCGCGCCTTCGCTGTCGTGAAGTCGTGCTTCGACTTCGCTGCACAGAAAGGCATCGAATGCATCGTCAGCCTCTGGCTGTAACCCGCGCCAGTCGACTTGGCCCTGTGCTCCCTCGTAGCACAGGCTGTTGAAGGCGATGCCGGTCATGACTGGAGGTCCGGCAGGACGACCAGGTACGCAACAACATCGAAGTCGTCGATACCCCGGAAGCTGTCGTTCGCTTGCGGCTCCGGGTGAGAACGACCAAGGGTCAGCTTCTTTAGCAGATCCAGGATCTTGTGGGCGTTAGTGAAGTTCAGTCGAGCCTCTCCGCTGTCCGAGACATAGACCAGGTAGAAAAGAGAAAAGGGGCCACGCTCGAACATTGCGAAACAGTCTCTGTCCCCAAAGGCCACTATCTTTCGCGCACGGAGGCTTCGGTGGCCACCAAGAGGATTTGCAGGGGCGCTTCCGTCCTTGCACTGAGGGCGTGAACTTCTACGCTCAGGGCTTCGAAAGCTGATCACTGACGACTCGATTCAAGCTGACATTTGCGTCGGCCGCCCGAATGGCCAAGCCGCGGTGGAACTCGGGCGTGGATGCGTACCTGGAATCGCCCCGAGTACGCTCGCGAATTAAGCTGACAGTTTACTTATACGGAGTTCCGCAGACAGCCGAATTTGCACGGAAATATAGTAGTATCCGTTCAGTCTAGGTCATAGTTCCGTTGCGCCAGGCAAAGCCTGGAAGGAGAGGAAGATAGCGGACGGATAAGCGAATCGGAAACTCCTTGTTGCGGCCCACCGGGTGCAAGTCCCGAGCCGGTAAGGATTGGCCATCCACCGGAACCGAGTGTGGCGTGGTTCGGGAGTGATCCCGGCTGCGAAGCGAACACAGGGGGCGTGTAGGCTGTGTGATAGAGCCCCGAAACTGATGCCAGCGGAGCCGACGTCTTCGGAACAGCGGAAGGCAATAGTGTTGGCATTGTAGCGGCCTGATGTTGACACTCCGCCGGGGTCTGAGAGCAGGGCATGCACGCACGGGTCGCCCAGGAACCTGGGAGGGCTCAGTCGTTCCTTGTCAGTGACGCGGTGCGGGCGCCGCGTAAGAAGCCGCCCAGGCCCGTGAGCGGTGGTCCGGCCCACGGGAGCGAAGAGGACCGAGGGCAAGGTAGCGCCAAGCGAAGGCAACGAAGTGCGGCGCGATGACGGCTGAGCAG
>NZ_JAAIJR010000208.1 GCF_010915725.1 Thiorhodococcus mannitoliphagus | reverse complement strand
CGTCCAGGCTTCAGGGGCGAACGGCTTCCCGGGCTCTCTTCATAAACTCCGTTTATCACTCCTCCTTATCAATCCCTTAGAACAGAACATACAAGGGGCGAATTTATTCGCCCAAAATCCCCGGATCGACGACGGGGCGAATTCATTCGCCTCCTTGACGGCACAAATTCAGGCGCATTTCGAGGGGTTAGCCGTGTGAATGCAACCTTGGCTGCATACCGCCGTTGGCGAGACGTATCCCTCCAAGATTTAGTGTTTTTCCAGCGTGGTTACGACATCACGAAAGCCGAGCAGCATCCAGGAAACGTTCCCGTCAGATCGTCTTCCGGCGTCACAAGCTTCCATAGGGAATTGCTCCTAAAACAAATTGAGAAGCTCCGCACCGCCCGCGACCTCCTACTCCCCCGCCTCATGAGCGGCGAGATCGCGGTATGAAGGCGCAGAAAAAGATCGTCATCATCGCCGGTCCCAATGGCGCCGGGAAGACGACCTTCGCCCGCGAGCTGCTGCCCAACGAGGCCAACTGCCCCGTCTTCGTGAATGCCGACCTCATCGCCGCGGGACTGTCCCCGTTCCGCCCGGAAGAGGCAGCCTTTCGCGCCGGGCGGCTGATGTTGGAGGAGATACGCCGCCACGTCGCGCACGGGCGCAGCTTCGCCTTCGAGACCACGCTCTCCGGGCTGACCTATGCCACCATGATCGACCGTTGGCGGGCCGACGGCTATGTGGTGAAGCTCGCCTTTCTGTCGTTGTCCTCGCCGGAAGAGGCCATCGCCCGAGTTGCCGTGCGCGTGCGCCAGGGCGGTCATGATGTCCCGCCTGACACCATCCGACGGCGCTTCGCGTCCGGGCTCGACAACTTTCAGAATGTCTACCGCCATCGCGTCGACTACTGGCAACGGTTCGACAACGGCGGCTTGGCGCCAGTCCTGTTAGCCGAGGGGAAGAATCCATGAGCAACCCAGAACATCCCGCTCCGGTATCCAATCTGGCGGATGACGACATGCAAGCCATACCGCGCGCGCTCGTCCGGGCCGCCCGACGGGCACGGGAGATCGCCGCCCAGACGGGCACACCCTTGATCATCAGCCGGGCCGGTCAGGTCGTCGAATACCCCGTGACCGATCGAGATCCGGAGCAAGCCGATTCCGACGGATCACGATGAGCCGCTAAGTGGTTATGGAAAGAAACCACACCTTTGGCTCAGCGAAGCCGGAAACAACGAGCAAGAAGCCGCCAAGGTGAGCCAATCGAGGGGCCGGCTCACCGCAAACAACTGTTTCGGAAATGGATTCTTTAGACCGGCCTGGCGCCGAATGATCCAAAGTCGAGCCAAAAGTGTGAGCCAAACTGAGGAAAATGCCACGATGACCGACAAGGTCCTGTCCGTTTCGAGACACGGGGTTTTGAACGAACCCTTTCTGTGGAGGAGCCAGCCATGCCCCCCAATCTGCGTGAATTGCCGGTTAGCGAGCGCACACACCTGGTCGAAGACCAGTGGGACAGCATCGCCAAAGAACAATCGGGGCTTCCCTTGACCGATGCCCAGAGGCGAGAGCTGGATCAACGGCTGAATGCCTATGAATCCGACGGAGACTCAGGGCGTGAGGCACGGGAAGCGATCGCAGATATCAGGGCGAGGACTTGATTTCAGGCGGAGGGATAAGCCATGGCCATCACCGACATCAACAGCGAAGACCGCTTGGTCCAAGAGACCTTCGCCGATCATCTGCATCGGGTGCTGGGCTGGGAGAGCCTCTACGCCTGGAATCGGGAGACCTTCGGACCGGACGGCACGCTTGGACGCACGGACACCAAGGAGGTGGTGCTGACCCGCGATCTGCGCGCAGCCATCGCCAGGCTCAACCCCGAGCTTCCACCGAAAGCCATCGAGGAGGCCGTCGATCAGCTGACCCGACAGGACTTCACCCGCTCGACGCTGCAGCACAATCAGGCGTTCCACCGCTTCATCCGCGACGGGGTGCCGGTCAGCTATCGGGATGCCCAGGGCCGGGTACGTCAGGGCTTCGCCCGGGTCATCGACTTCCGCCATCCCGAGGAAAACCGCTTCCTCTGCGTGCGCGAGCTGACGATCACCGGGCTGCGCACACCCAACTACAACCGCCGCGCCGATCTGGTCTGTTTCGTCAACGGCTTGCCGCTGGTCTTCATCGAACTGAAGGCGGTCTACAAGAACATCCGCGCCGGCTTCGACGGGAACCTGCGCGACTATCTGGACGAGCATGTCATCGCCCACGCCTTCCATCACAACGCCTTCCTGATCGTCAGCAACGGCGATCGGGCGCGCTATGGCTCCATCACCAGCGACTGGGAGCACTTTGCGGAGTGGAAGCGCCAGGACGAGCGCGACAAGGGCAGCGTGAATGCCGAGGTCATGCTGAACGGCATGCTCGCCAAAGATCGCCTGCTAGATCTCGTCGAGAACTTTATCCTCTTCGATGCGAGCAAGGCGGGCGCGGTCCGCAAGATCGTCGCGCGCAACCATCAGATCCTGGGCGTGAATCGGGCGGTCGATTCGGTCGTTCGACAAGAGGCACTGAAACGAGAGTTTCCGCGTGAGACGCGGCTGCGCAGCCGAATCATCGAGCTGCCGCTTGAGCCCCAGGAATTTCTCAAGGCCGCCGAAGAGCCCAGCCCCTACATCCCCAAAGGGCCGATCGAGCTGATCGAGCGCGCCCACCCGGACCTCGGCCGACTGGGCGTCTTCTGGCATACCCAGGGCAGCGGCAAGTCCTACTCGATGGCCTTCTTCGCCGAGAAGGTGCGCCGGATCGTGCCGGGCAACTTCACCTTCGTCCTCATGACCGATCGCAACGATCTGGACAGTCAGATCTACAAGACCTTCGTCGGTTGTGGTGTGGCGGACGAGCGCACCCCGCGCGCGGGGTCGGGGAAGGAGCTGAAGCAACTGCTCAAGGAGAACCCTCGCTACCTCTTCAGCCTGCTCCACAAGTTCAACCAGGCCGTGAAGGCGGATGAGCCCTACAGCGAGCGCGACGACATCATCGTGATCTCGGACGAGGCGCATCGAACCCAAGCCGGTTGGCTGGCGCGCAATATGCGCCTGGCCCTACCCAATGCCGCCTTCATCGGCTTCACGGGCACACCGCTGTTCAAGCACGACCAGCTGACCAAGCGCATCTTCGGCGACTATGTTTCGCGCTACGACTTCAAGCGCTCCGAGGAAGACGGCGCCACGGTCAAGCTGGTCTACGAGAATCGCGGCGAGAAGCTCGGCATCGCCCGGCTCGATCTTAACGACCGTATCGCCGACAAGATCGAGGAGGCCGAGCTGGACCCCGATCAGGAGGCGCTGCTCGAAAGGCTACTCGGCAAGGATTACGAGGTCATCACTGCCGACGAGCGTCTGGATAAGATCGCCGCGGACTTCGTCGAGCACTGCGCGACCCGTTGGGAGTCTGGGAAATCCCTGCTAGTCTGCATCGACAAGATCACCTGCGCGCGTGTCTACCAACGCATTCTGCCTCGTTGGAAGGCCAAGGCTGACTCCGTGCGTGCGCAAGCGGAGGCGAAGCAGATCGAGTTGGATGCTGCCACGAATCCGGATATCCGTGAGCACCTGAGCGACACGCTAGAGCGGCTGCGCAGACAGGCGCACTGGCTCGACGAAACGCTCATCCAGATCGTCATCAGCGAGGCGCAGAACGAGGTCGCCGACTTCAAGCAATGGGGCTTCGACATCATCCCGCACCGAGCACTGCTAAAGCAGGGCTTCGAGACGGCGGACGGCAAGCGGCTGGATGTCGAAACCGCCTTCAAGGATCCCGAGCATCCCTTCCGCGTCGCCATCGTCTGCGCCATGTGGCTGACGGGTTTCGATGTCGAGAGCCTCTCTACCCTCTACATCGACAAGCCGATGAAGGCCCACAGCCTGATGCAGGCGATCGCGCGCGCCAACCGCTGCTATCCGGGCAAGGACTTCGGGCTGATCGTGGACTACAACGGCATGCTCAAGAGCCTGCGCGAGGCGCTCGCCCAATATGCGCTCGGCGATGAAGGCGAAGGAGAGGAGGAGATCGTCGCCCCGATCGAAGAGCGGGTGCAGGCACTGCTGGAGGCCATTGAGGCGACCGAGGACCATGTCCGGGGCCTGGGATTCGAAATGAAATCCCTGATCGGCGCCCAAGGATTTGCCCGCATCAAGGGCATTGCGGATGCCGTGAACGCCGTCTACACCAGCGACGAGTCCAAGCGGCGTTTCGAGATCCTGGCCCGTCAGGTCTTCGTCCGCTTCCGGGCGCTGCTGATGGAGCCGTCGGCCTTCACCTATGCCGAGCGGCACGACGATATCGAGGCCATCTACAAGAAGCTCACCGAACGGCGCGACACGGCGGACGTGACCGAGCTGCTGAAGGAACTGCATCGCATCGTCAACCAGGCGATCCGCGCCGAGGCACCCGGCGACGATCAGAGCGATGGGCTCACCTACGATCTCAGTCAGATCGATTTGGAGAAGCTCCGCGACGAATTCGCCAAGAAGGTCAAACGCAAGGCGACGGCGCTACAAGACATCCGTGAGATCGTCGAGCAGACGCTCGCCGAGATGCTCAAGCACAACCCGAAGCGGATGGACTACTACAAGCGCTACCAGGAGATCATCGCCGATTACAACCGAGAGAAGGACCGGGTCGCCATTGAGGAAACCTTCGGCGCGCTGACGGACCTGATTGACGGTCTTGATGCCGAACAGCGACGCGCCGCCGAAGAGGGTCTGAGCGAAGACGAGCTGGCGCTCTTCGATCTGCTGCAGAAGGAGACGCTCGGCAAGGCGGAGCGCGAGAAGGTTAAGCAGGCGAGCCGGTCGCTATTGGCGTCTTTGCGCGAACTGCTCGCACCCATGGAGCGATGGACGGAGAAGGAGCAGACCCAAGCGGAAGTGGAAACCTCCATTCTGGATCAGCTCTACATGAATCTCCCGTCGCCACCCTTCACGGACGACGACAAGCAAGCGATGGCGGCGATCATCTATCGCCACGTCTGGCAGCAGTCGGTCAGCGGCGCCTTTGGCATAGCAGCTTGAGTCTTTTGGAAGGGGTCAGACACCGAACGGAGTTCGGTTAGTGCCCTTATCTATAGGATGACCTTTTTCTTAAGCCGCTGATTTAAAAGCGTAATAATTTCTCTCCATCCTATAGATTGTGCCACTACCCACAGACGACCCAGTGATATGCCCATTTGGCCGATAGTATCTTACGTGAGGAATCCGGTGGCGTGGCGGCGAGGTGAACCAGGCGTCCAAAGGGATAAGGTTGAGGTTTCGTTGGGTTAGCTGACAGCGGGAACCCAACGAAACCTGCTGGACTTCAAGACCTAGGCTCGGTCTCTTTCAACTCAAAAAAGTTGAATTAAGAGCAGGGTGAGATGCTACTGGTCAGAAGTTTTGCGGCGTTCATCGCATCTTCCTCATTGAAGAAGAAAGCATCGCGACCAACAGGCTCACCGTTTTCAAAATAGTCAACCCTTAGATATTGTGATGTGCTGCCACATATTACACCTATTAAAGATGGGTCGCCGTCAAAGTATAGGCCTCCATTCGAATCGACGCTATAAGTTATTGTTACGGGTTCTTCATTATTGTAATTCAAGATCCCTGTGCCGATGCCGGTTCCGTTAGCATTAAAGACCATCTTTACAACAATGGGCACCTCCCCGTCCATGTCGTTGCCATTACTGTCGACGCCCAGTCCATACCAAACATCATAAAGCGTCTTCCCATTCAGCCACTCCATTGAGAAACGCTCTGGCATGATGATCGGATCGGCACTGGCGACTGAGACGCTGTATAGGAACTAGCTCTTAATAATTCTTGACTTAGAGCGCGCGACGAATGCGAATAATTCACTCATAAGCTATTTGATTGTTGCAGATTTGACGAAGCAATAGACGTGACGATG
>NZ_JAAIJR010000207.1 GCF_010915725.1 Thiorhodococcus mannitoliphagus | reverse complement strand
CGCAGTTCCACTTTGCCCAAATGGGATATCCTCATCCGACCAAACTGCGGGTAAGTTCTTTCGCGTAAATCGCCTTATGTGAAGCACTCGTCGGCTCCAGGCGTTACCAACGCTCGAGCCGACGTTCGTCCTTCACATAATTTTGACCTTCACATAAACGCGGGGAGTTGTCACTCGACCTGCTTGGCGCGGTGACTCCTACGCCCCATGAACGGTCGCCAGCGTCGGGGGCTCAGCGCCCGGACTCGGCCAAGAGCGGTCACTGAACCGAGTCGCGCCAGCGGCCGGTAAACACATGTAAGCGGCCACTCGCGACGCGTATCCTGGCAGCCCTTGAGCCCATCCCATTACACACAACTCTGGGTGTACGATAGAGGGCTTGTTTTTCTGAGAGATTTTGGAGTGGACGATGGGCTGGGCTGCAGAAGAGTTGGCATCGATCAATCTGGGCGATGCGCGCCGTGACCGGCGGGCGATCCACCTGATCGAGCGCCTGGCCGAGCATCCGACGGCCAGCATCCCAGCGGCTTGTAACGGCTGGGCGGAGACGCAGGCCGCCTATCGTTTTCTTGGCTGCGAAGCCTACGACTGGCTCGACATTTTCGAGCCGCATCGTCAGTGCACCCAGGCGCGCATGGCGGCGCATCCGATGTTGCTGTGTCTGCAGGACACCACGGAGCTGGACTTCAACGGCCAGACGACCAAAGGACTTGGTCCGCTGAGCTACGAGGCCCAACGCGGGATGTACCTGCATCCGACCTACGCGGTCACCCCGGAGCGCGAGCCGCTGGGCGTGCTGGATGCCTGGATGTGGGCGCGTGAGCCGAAAGCGGCTGACGGTCACCGCCCGGGCGCGCCCGAGAGTCTGCGCTGGACGGAAGGCTATGAGCGGATCGCCGACATGGCTGGGGCGTTGCCCGACACGCGCCTGGTCCTATGTGGCGGATCGCGAGGCCGACATTCTTGACCTGATGGTCCGCGCACGCGATTTGGGCAACCCGGCCGACTGGCTGGTGCGCGCCAAGCACAACCGCGCCCTGCCGGGCGGCCAGAAGCTGTGGGCGAGCGTGCTCGACACCACCCCGCTCAGGGAGGTGCGTTTCACCCTGCCGCCCGGACGAGGGCGCGCGGCCCGCGAGGTGCGTCAGCAGCTCTATAGCAAGCGCGTGACGCTCTCGGATCGGCGCAAAGGTCACATCGAAGTCACCTGCGTGATCGCCCGTGAGGTCGATGCGCCCGCAGGCGTCAAACCGGTTGAATGGCGTCTGCTGACCAACCGCGGTGCCGAGACGCTCGAGGCCGTCGTCGAGCTGATTGACTGGTATCGGGCACGCTGGGAAATTGAGATTTACCAGTCATGGTGCCTCCATACAGCGTTCAGTCAGTGTTGTTTGCGGACCCCTCGCCCTCGGCGACGAGTCGCGTCCGTGCCCAGTGACGCGGGGCGTGGCGTTGCGCACGAAGGCGCTCCAACTCGGCGGCGTCGGCCCAGATCAGCCATTGACGTCGGCCCGCGCGCTCGACTTGGCGGCCTTTCAGCCAGCCTCTACGCAGCCAGCTGAAGAGGGTCACCGGCGGCATCTCGAGCGTGCGCGCCAGCTCCGGCAAGGCCCATTCGTCCGCGGCGCGCTCCGGCCAGGGTGCCTGTCGTGGAGGTGGCGTTCCAGCGGACAGCCCTTGGCGGGTGAGCAGGCTGGCGACCATGGGGCCAGTGAAAGTCGCGCGTCGCTTGGCCGGCCGCCACACCTCGGCATTGAGCTGGCGGGCGATGTCCGGGCAGGAGTGCCCCTCCTGATGTAAGGATAGAACGCGCGCCGTTAGCTGTGGGTAGTCGCTGAGCTGCTCCAGACGCGCAACGGGACGCACCAGGTGCGTACGGGTGGAATGTCCGCCGATCCAGTGCACCTCGACGGTGACCTGCTCAGTGTCGTCGATGACGGTGACGATGACGCGCTCGATGAGCTGGCGGACGATGGCCTGGCGCTCGGCGGCCGTGGTCGAGGGCGCCTGCCAGAGGGCGGGGATATCCGCCGCCAGTTGGCGAATGCGCGCGCGCTCGACCTCGGACAAGGTCTGCGGCTCCTGGCGGCGAAACCGCGCATACTCGCCCTGCAGCTGCTCCTCGGCCTGCAGCGCCGCCTCCCACTGCTGCTCCAGGGTACGTGCCACGAGGCGATGCTCGGGCTCGACGGCTTGGTACTGACGCTCGGCCCGCTCGGCCGCGTAGTGGGCGCGCTCCAGGCGTTGCTGCCATTGGGCGTGATGGCGGGCACGCTCGCCTTCCAGATCCTCGGCCACTTGGAGGCTGATCTCCAGTGCGGCTGGCTCCAGGGCGCTCAAGACCAGCTCGCTGATCAAGGCATCCAGTGGCGCGCCGCTGAGCGATTGACACAGCGGGGCGGCATAGTCGGTGGACTCGCGGGAGCAGACATAGCGTAAGCCGTCTCCATTGTTCGTATATTGGGTCGCCATGCGCAGCCCACAGCGGCCACAGATCAGACGCACGGAGAGCAACGACGGTCCCTGGCGCGCCACGCCGCCGGCCTGGGCGGTATTGGCGGCGAGCTGACGCAGGTGCTGCTCGTACTGCTCCCAGCTGATGTAGGCCGGCAGGCGATCCTGGAGCAGCACCTCCCACTGCTCGGGACCGGCAACAGTGCGCCCGGTCGCGGGTCGGCCGGGCTGACGCCGGCGCGGATCAATGGGGCGCCGTCCGTAGACGTAGGCACCGGCATAGGTGGGACTGTGCAGCAGATTGCTCAGCGTCACCCGATTGGGCCGGCGCCACTGCAGTTGCCCCGTCTGCGCCCCGCTGATGGGACGATAGGGCAGCGTGAGCTGATGCGCTACCAGGTAACGCAGCACGCCATGGATGGTGCCGCAGCGCTCAAACTGCGTGAAGATCGTCTCGATCACCGCGCGCGCCTGGGCATCGGGGTCCTTGATCACCGCCCCCGAGAGATCGCGGTGATAGCCCATCGGCAGGCGCAGCTTCAGCTCGCCGCGGCGGGCCTTCGCCCGTTTGACTTCGAGCAAACGTTGCTTGAGGATGTGCAACTCGGCTTCCGACATGGTGCCTTTTAAACCTCGATTATAAAGCACCGTATATTGTGTTTTTGGGCGCGTCTGCTAACGTCATTGAAGAATCAAGCGACTACTTCGGTCAAGCGGGCCAGGTCGAACGCGTCTATTGGCGCGGGGAGGAACCTTGGATTCGGATGCGCAGTCGACTCGGCCCCTGCTGGTCGGTTCCGTGGTCGCACACGGACCTGCCGCACTTGGTCCCGCCGGTACCACCCCAGCGGTTGCTCTCTCCCCACGGGCTGCGCGCGCTGAGTCATGCCCTCAAGGGCTCTCCCGGAATTCAGGTGATCGAGAAAATTATTTGATAACAGTCACTTGACCTCGAATTATCCGCACACAGAAGCTTCGAAATGATGCTGAGCGAAAGAGAGGTAAGCGACTGATTTGTAAGCATCGACTAGCCGAAAAGGGCGTATCCGTGCAGATCGAGGTACACCCTCTGAAAAAGCCGCTTTCGATTGGTGAAGCCGTAGCCGCGCCGTTTGAGCACTTTGATTTTGTTATTGAGGCCCTCGACAAACCCGCTGGTTTGGCGGCTGATGAAATCGTTCGCAATGATCTCAAGATGCGTCGTGAGGGTCTTGATGAAACGATTGAAACAGCTCAGGCCACGCTTGGTGACGCGCCGGATCCAGGCGCGCAGTCGGCGCTTGCCCTGTCCTTTCGTCAGCGGGGCTTCATAGATGGCGGTGAGCGCCTCACTGAGGGCATGGGCCTGGTGGAGCTTGGGCGAGAATTCAAAGACGCGTCGGTGAATCCGGCGCTCATCGGCACTCAGATCGGCGTCGGATTTGCGCAGAATCCAATGCACGTTCTTCAGCGATTCATACTCGGTTTTCGACAGTTCGCCTTTGAGGCGGCGCATCTCTTTCTTGCGCAAGGACTCCACGCCATCGCGATAGCGCTTGGCGACGTGAAAGCGATCGGCGCAGACCGCCACCCGGCGCCCGAAGACGGCCTTGGCCGCGCCCAGGAAACCGGCGTACAGATCCGAGCAGACAAGCTCGACGGTGGCCCGTAAGCGCTTGGGGATACTCTTGAAAAATGCCTTGACCGTGGCCTTGGTGCGGTCGGCGAGGATCGCCAGGATGGTCAGTTGACCATCGGCGAGACGGGCACTGACGACCGTCACGAAGTCGCGATGCCCTTTCTTCAAGGCAATTTCATCGACCCCGATGATCGGCAACTGCGTAAAGCGGCTCCAATCGACCTGCTCGGCGACATAACGCTTCAGCACGCCTTCAATGGCATCCGTGCCAAGCCCCTGCTTGCGACTGACGTCTTCAACGGTGCTGTTGATCAGCGTCAGCAAGACCTCCTGCTCAAACGCCTTGGTCAGGCGGCTGCGCGGCGTATACCAGTCCAATGTCTGCGTGGTCGTCGGTCGATCCTCGCAGCGCGGGCAACCGTAACGCTCAGGGCGCAGGACAATGAAGACCTGATGACCAAACATCGGTAAGGAGCCGTCTATCCGACATTGCGCATATCGAAGTTTCGCGATCTTCGGCTATTTTGAAGCGAAAATCAGCGAATAGTCGCGATAGAAAATAATGACTTTTCACGCCCAGGAAGCGCAGGAATATTTTGTCCCGCGATGACTGGCAATTTGCTCTGGATTCGTGTTCGGAACGGCTGAGTTTGAACATAAAATCAGCAAGATAGATAAATTATTTTTACACATTTTGATGTGCGGAATGTCGGGTCTATCAACTACTTCCCAATTTATTTGGACTGATGGTGTAGTTCAGATTCGGGCAGAGTTGCCGGCGTCGAATGTTCACTGTCGCCATCTGCTCGGGCGTCACCTTGATGCCTTTGGCGTAGGGTGTTGGATCGAGGACGGCGTCGACGCAGAGCCCGGTGGTCGTGGTGGTGCCCCGGATGAGGGCGAGCATGGTGGGGAGACTGCGCAGTGGATGCCCCGCCCAGTTGCGGCTGATCTGGCTGAACAGTCGGTGCTCGATGGGGTTCCACTTGGAGGCGCCGGTGGGGTAGTGGCAGACACTGATGGCGAGTCCCGTGTCATTGGCCAACTGCTGGAGTTCATCCTTCCACAACCGCGGGCGATGCCCGTTGCAGCCGCCCGCATCGGCTTCGATGAGCAGGTGCTGGGCGTCAGGTTAGCGCCCGCGCCCGATCCGCTCCCACCAGCGGCGTATGGCCGCCACCGCCAACTGCGCGGTCGCGGCATGAGTGCCGACGCTGACCAGGGCGTGGTTGGCTTGGCGGTCGTAGACGCCGTAAGCACTGCCATTAAGTTAAGCGTATCCCTATCACTCGGCTTTGGCCAATTTAGGCGGTCGCCGCGAGCTGGTCTAGCAAGCGATCGAGGCGTTTGGGTGAAATTAGGACCCGGTCTTGCTCGGGCGTTGAGTTGACGTCATTCTCCTTAGCCCAGAGCGTGTCGCTCCAGATGGTGCGCCGCACCAGGGCGAGGCAGTCGGAGAAGGTGGCGTGGGACTTGAGGTACCAGGCCGTGGAGCGCGGTAGCGAGGCCCAGCGCTCGCGCCACTGGTAGACCATCAGGCACACCAGCGAGAACAGCGCCATCAACATGGGCGTGTTGCGCGCGATCGCCAAGTCGGTCCATTGGCGCTGGGTCTCGACGCCGAGGTGACGACGGACTTCCTCGAAGGTGACCTCCAGTGACCAGCGCCAGACGAACAGCTCGACAACACGCGCCGGGGCCATGTTCAGATCGGTGGTGAAGAAGGCCTGGGTCGGCAGCCACCCTTCGGGATCGACCACGAGCACCCAGCGAATCGGCAACGGTGGCCATCCGGGGGTGTGCCACAGACAGACATCGCTGAGCAGGCGCAGCGTCTTGGGCTGTCTATACCATTGAAGGGTGACGACCTCG
>NZ_JAAIJR010000206.1 GCF_010915725.1 Thiorhodococcus mannitoliphagus | reverse complement strand
AGATCCTCTGGGGTTTGGCTCCATTTCACGAGATCCAGCTCAAGCATACACAAATCACTCCGGTAATTCGGTGAAGGCGCCTGCGAACCGTGTGCGCGGCACGGGTTTCAGGCGACCACAGAAAGTTACGCATCCCGCTCTGGGCGCGGTTTAGGTCGCCAGACCTGGACATCACAAGAGTTTCACCATGGCGGCGATGGCGGCGACCTGAACGAGCATCACGGGCAACAACCAGCGCAGCAAGTCGGATTTGATGCGTTCGATCTGGGTCGTCAGATCCTTACGTAATTGTGCAATCTCGATCTTCAACTCAGCGCGTACCTGTTCGATCTCACGTTGCAGGCGCAATTCGGCCTCGCGCACATGACCCTGGGTCGCCAGCTCCGAGAGATTCGGATAACGCTCTTCGAGTTGCTCGAAAGCCTCGGCAATGACCTTGGCCCGGGCGCGTTCGTCCGGGACCCTAGCCAAAGCTTCATAGAGGGCGACAGCGGATGACATGAGGCTATCCTTTGTGGCTCAGGGTTGACGGCAGCTTAGCGTGAAACCGGACCAGAAAAGCCTGAGTGTTGAAATCAAGCGCTCATGGTCGATCGCATTAGAATCGGGCCAGCCTATCCTCTGACGCGCGAACTGGAGAAGCTGTGCGCGACTTCTACTTGAGATTCAATGCTATACCAAAGCGTAAAAAATCCTGACGCCGCTTCGCCGACTCCAAGAGGTAACTATCGTGTCACCTAGACCCGTGACGACGCCAAAAAGCTCGAAACAGGAGGTTTCAGCAAACATGCAGACCGAATCCTCTGGAGTGAGCCTTGGACAACGTCCTGGAAAGACGAAAGGCCGCCTAGGCTGTGGCGACCCGATGACCGATGCTGCAGATCAATCCTTGACGGTCGCAGTGGATGGGCTTCACGACGCTCGACCCAAGCCTGTGAACCTGTAATCTTTCCTGACACTTCGATCGCGCGCCCGTCGCGGCGGGGCGCCGCTCCCACCGGCCGCTTCCACCGACCGCGCGGGTGGATCAGACGATGATCGAGGCCACCCTTTTCCTTATCCCAGATAGCGGACGATTCTCTCTGGCCCGACTGACGTCCAAGCCCCCGGCGTAACTGTCATCATTCTTTACAACCCGGTGGCAGCGAAACCCGACTCACCACTCCTGAGTGCCTCGGCTGCCCGCAACTGATGCCTGGCGTAGCTAGGGCCGAAGGACGATGCCCAAAGAAAGGGTACCTGTTGGGCCTCCTAACGTCGGCCCAGCTTAGAAAGTGGCCAGCAATTGTTCCCGATGCGAGCGATGCCACCCGAAATCCCCCCTACCCCCCTTTGCGAAAGGGGGGAAGTTGTTGATGGACGCTTTCTTACAATGGTTGGCCGGCGCGCATCAGTTCTGGTCGCACCCAATCTGACACGGGTGACGAACTCGGACACATGATAGAGTGCAATCAGACTTCACTCGAAATGAGATCACATCTAGGCTAACCGCTCTGGCTCGAGACGCTGGACTGATGTGCCCACCGCCCTGCGAGCAGCTCCGATATCCTCAGGAGGATTCAGCCGCCATGCGATTGCTCAACTCCTTTGTCGGCCTCTCATTGCTGTTGGGCTGGGCGCTGTTCGCCGCGACCACTGGATCTGCAGCGGGTGCGGGAAGACTCATCAACTGCCACGAAAAGAACCGCGGCCTGGTCACGCGGACCCGTCCGGATGCCTGCGAAGGCCGGGTTGTGAGCGACGCGGAGGCGGCCTCGATCCGTCAACGGCGACAGGACTATGTTAAGGAATCTCTGGGCGTGAACGTCAGCCCCAGCGTTCTGGGCAAGCGGATGGCCGGGGTCGGCGCGGGCTTCTTCGTCGACGACAAGGGGACGATTCTTACGAACGCCCATATCGTGAAGGGCTGTTCGACCATCACCGTATCGCCCCCTGGGCAGAAGTCCAGTCCGGCCCGCCTGGAAGAGATCAGCCTCGCACTCGACCTGGCCCTGCTGAAGACGAACCTGCGGTCGAGACGGCACGCCGTCTTTGCGCCTGCGGATCATCGCGTGTCCGGAGAGGTGGCGATTATCGGCTACCCCAGTCAGGGTTCCCCGCAGCAGACCCCGATCCTGACCAAGGGCACCCTGCCCGACACTGGATCCAGACCGACGGCCGCACGTCCATTGCCATTGAAGGTGGCAGTCCGTCCCGGCAACAGCGGCGGCCCAGTGCTCGACGCATCAGGTCGTGTCATTGGCGTCGTCTTTGCCGCGATTGACACCAAACGCGTCTATCAGCAGACCGGGCAACTCGCGCGGGATATCGGCATGGCCATTCCCAACGGCATTTCACTGCCCTTTATGACACGCAACGGCATCCAACCCACGCTTGCCGACTCGCCAAAGGCGTCGCCCGATCTCCTGAAAGAGGCGAAGCGTTATCTCGCGCGGGTAGAGTGCTGGCTGTAAATGGCATACCATCCTTCAGTTGCCCCTGGCATCGTTCGCCCAACAGCCCCTGTAATGCCGCAGACACCGCTACTCTCCAGTCTATCGCGCGCGCAACGCCATCCTTTCCTCATCGTCGACGCGGACTTCCGGATCCGCCTCGTCAATCGCGCGCTGGAGGCATCCTTCGGTCTTCGGAGCGCGGATTTGTCCGATTGCCTCTGCTGTCGACTCGACTTCGCACCCCAAACGGATTGCCGACATCGGCGGTTTTTCCGTGACCTTGAGCCCTACAGCGAAACCCAGACGCTCATACTCCCTAATGGCGAGGCTTGCCGCACCCAGATTCAGGGATTCCCGGTACTGGACGAGGAAAGCCGGATCTACCTCGGCGAATCACTGCGCCTGCTCAAGCCGCCGCCCAGCAAGTCGGTCATCGTCGGCTCGTCGGCCACAACCCAGACCTTCAAGAAGGCGCTCGCACAATCAGCCGCGACCGAGGTTTCGGTTCTACTCCACGGCGAAACAGGGGCAGGCAAGGAACTCGCCGCCGAGTACATCCATCGGCATTCGCCGCGCGCCGCCGGGCCCTTCGTCATCGTCGACTGCACCGTCCTGAGCGAGGATCTGGTCGAAAGCGAACTCTTCGGACACGTCAAGGGTGCCTTTACCGGCGCCGCAGGCAACAAGATCGGTCTACTCGAACTTGCGGACAAAGGCACCTTGTTCTTGGACGAGATCGGCGATCTGCCGCTCTCGCAGCAGCCGAAGTTGCTCCGCGCCCTGGAAACCGGTCACTTCCGGCCGGTTGGTGCGACCAAGACCCGGCGCACCAACGTGCGCGTCGTCAGCGCCAGCCATCGAGATCTCGGGGCCTTGGTGCAACGCGGACAGTTCCGCGAAGATCTCTTTTACCGCATCGCCGTCTTTCCCATCACGATCCCCCCCCTGCGCGTTCGCCGTGAGGACATTCCTGAACTGGTGGAGAATATGTTGCTAGAGATCTCAGCAACCTCGGGCGCGCGCTATCGCATCCGCAAGGAGGCGTTGCGCAAGCTACTCCAGTACGACTATCCTGGGAATATTCGAGAGTTGCGTAACATCATCCACCTGAGCGCTGCCATGAGCCAGGACCAGGAGATCACGGCTGAAACGATCCGCCTGCCCGAGCTTGGAGCGTCACGCATAGCCAACTGTCCCACCGCCGGGCACCAACGCATGGATCCGAATCTTGTCGAAACACTCACCCCCATCGAGTCCGTGGAGGCCAGTTACATCCTGGATCTGCTGCGCGAACACCGTGGCCGCCGCAAGGAAGTTGCGGAGCGGCTGTCTATCAGCGAGCGGACGCTCTACCGTAAGCTCAAGCGTTACCGGCTGAACAGCCCTGGCGAATCGACGCAAAATGATTAGCGAGTCGACGACAATCAGTCTCACCCCACGCCTGGCGCAGTGGAATCTGAACAATGCAACCACGCGCCTGGGCGCTCAGCTTCCGCCCGGCGACATCCGCGACCTCATCCGCGCGCATGACGACCTGCCTCCCCTGCCTGAGATCACAGCTCGCCTGCTACGTTTTCGCGACGATCCCAACGCCAGCGCTGTGGGCCTCGCCGCCATCGTGGAACTGGACCCGCTGCTCACCGGCCAGATGCTGCGCTGGGCCAACTCGGCCTACTATGGGCTGCGCATACCTGCGGAAAGCGTCCGCGATGCCATCGTGCGCTCCCTGGGTTTCAGCACAGCCCTTGCCCTTGCGCTCGCCCTCGCCGCCTTGCGCCCACTCAAGACACCCAACCAGGGCAGCATCGGTCGTGATCGCGTTTGGCGGCATGGCCTGCAGTGCGGGCTGCTGATGACTGAACTCGCCAAGCATCTTCCAGCCGGCGCGCAAACGCCCTCTGAGCAGATCCCACTCGCCGGCCTAACGCAGAACATCGGCTATCTGTTACTCGGTCACCTGCTGCCTGATTCGTTTCGTTTCCTCAACCACTTGATCGAGCAGAATGGGAGCCTGACCCACCCGGTCATCGACCGTTTCGGGCTTGGTCTTGAGCACACTCAACTCGGCCAGTGGCTGTTCGAGGTCTGGGAGATGCCCCCGGCCCTGCGTGCCGTAGTCCGCCATCATCACAATCCGGGGTACGAAGGCGAGCACGCCCCCCTCGTCCTGCTGACCTGCCTGGCCGACAGCTTGCTCGACGAGACACCCTGGAGGCTTGGCGCCTGCGCAATCGAGAAAGCAGCGCGCTCGCCACTGATCGCGCGTCTCGGTCTCGACCAGGAGACCTGCGAAATGGCGTTGGAAAAAATCCGGACACCCGAGGAATGATCAAGGGCCTCCGGCAAGGGTTCGAAAACGCCTAGCGCCCAGTCTCTTGCACGGCGGCGGGAGAGACAGAACCCAAAAACCTCAGGTGATTTCCGGGAACCAACAGACCCGCAGTTCCGATCCCGTAGTATAGGCAAAGCCCTGGCGATGTGCTTCTTTCAGAGTGCCGAGGGTCGAGGGGCGTGCCCATTATCCCAGCTCAGCGCTTTGCTGGATGGGCACGTCCGTCCAGCGCCGAGGTGACGCTCAAGCCCCGAGTGCGGACTTTGCCCATCCTACTGACCCGCGCCTTTTGGGTAAGGTCATTTCCGGAGTTCGCCCATGACTCAAATCGCCCCCTTGCCGAACAACACCACCTCGACGGTCTGAAGCAGTATCAGAAAATCCAGGAAGGTGCTGTGATTCTTGAGGTAGTAGAGGTCGTATTCGAGCTTTCGCAGGGCGTCTTCCTCGCTGCTGCCGTAGGGATAGCGAAGCTGAGCCCAGCCCGTGACACCTGGCTTGATGCGGCTACGCGCGGCATAAAACAGATTCTTCCGAGCCAGTTCCTCGACGAATTCTGGCCGCTCGGGACGCGGTCCGACGAAGCTCATCTCCCCCTTCAAGACGTTTAGGATCTGCGGCAATTCGTCGATCCGCGCCTTGCGGATAAAGGCGCCGACACGGGTGATGCGCGGATCTCCCTTGGTGGCCCAGCGCGCCTTGCCGTCGGCCTCCGCATCCACGCGCATACTGCGGAATTTCAAGACCTTGAATGCAATCCCATTGACTCCGACGCGCGTCTGACGATAGAAAACCGGATGACGAAAGCGACTCTCCACCGCGATGGCCAGCACCGTCAGCAACATGATCGGGGCTAAGAGCAAGAGGAAAATCAAGGCCACAGAGACGTCCATGAAGCGCTTGATGGCAAGCGTTAGGGTTCCCTGCCTAAAACCATCGGCATGCACAAGCCAACTCGGCGTTAGAAAATCCAACTTGACCAGGCCTAATTCGCGCTCGAAGAAAGACTGCGGCTCGAGAATGGAAATCCCCGCCATCCTGCAATCGAGAAACTGCTCCATCGGCAACGATCCACGTCTATCCTTGACCGCCACGAGGATCTCATCAGCCTCGCGCGCCACTGCGATGTCCAGCAACGGACGGTCATGCCTAACCCTCAGTTGGACGAAGCCGCTGCGCGGAGAAAGTCCATGCGGCGGCGTGGCGCTTAGAATGTAACCTCATGCCCTCGGTTAC
>NZ_JAAIJR010000205.1 GCF_010915725.1 Thiorhodococcus mannitoliphagus | reverse complement strand
CATCGTCACGTCTATTGCTTCGTCAAATCTGCAACAATCAAATAGCTTATGAGTGAATTATTCGCATTCGTCGCGCGCTCTAAGTCAAGAATTATTAAGAGCTAGTTCCTATACAGCGTCTCAATGTGATCTGTCGCTGCGTTAAACGCTTGCATGCCCTGCCCTACCCTGCTCAAGGTGGCTCCGTGTCCATGGATGTCCGTCCTCAACATAACCACAGCGGTTACCCCGCACTTCGTCGAGCTGCCGAACCCAATGGATTTCGACATCATGGCTGGACCAGAGGAGATTGAAGCCTCAGCGGGTCAGGAAAGGCATACAGTCCGGAGTTGCTCAACCTGTATCTGGGTTCGCTTTGCCGGTGAGGTTGTCTTAGGCCCCGATTGATTGTGAAGGAGTCAACATGGAACGACATGAGGCAGAAGCCTTATTGCAGAAGGCCGTGGGCGATCCCGCAGTTGGGTTTCGCGCGGGTCAGTGGGAAGCGATCGATGCAATCGTGAACCGTCGGCAGAAGCTGATGGTCGTTCAGCGCACTGGGTGGGGTAAGAGTTCGGTGTACTTCATCAGTACCCGCATCTTGCGGGATCGCGGCGCGGGGCCAACGCTCATCGTCTCGCCCTTGTTGGCCCTGATGCGTAACCAGATCGAGGCGGCAGAGCGCTTGGGGATTCGCGCGACAACCATCAACTCGACCAACCGTGACGACTGGCTCGCCGTGCAACGGCAGATCCTGGCGGACGCGATCGACGCGGTTCTGATTTCACCGGAGCGACTCGCCAACGAGGGATTCGTCGAAGAGGTGCTGTTGCCGATTGCCGGCCGAATCGGCTTGCTGGTGGTCGACGAGGCGCATTGCATCTCGGACTGGGGGCACGATTTCAGGCCGGATTACCGCCGCTTGGTGAATGTCCTGCGCCAACTGCCGCCCAATATGCCCCTGCTGGGCACCACGGCAACGGCCAACGACCGCGTGATCGAGGATGTGCGGTCGCAGCTTGGCGACATCCTGATTCAGCGCGGTCCGCTCGTCCGCGACAGCCTGATGCTTCAGACCCTGCGTCTGCCCGATCAGGCGTCGCGTCTCGCCTGGCTCGCGCAGCATATACCCGAGCTGCCGGGGACCGGGATCGTCTATGTCCTGACGATCCGGGATGCCGATCAGGTGGCGGCTTGGCTGCGTTCGCGGGGGATTGAGGCGCTGGCCTATTATGGCAGTGTCGAGCATCCTGATTTTCCGGATAGCAACAGCTATCGCCAGCACCTTGAAGATTTGCTGCTGCGGAATGAGGTCAAGGCCCTGGTGGCAACGACCGCGCTGGGGATGGGCTACGACAAGCCCGATCTTGGTTTCGTGATCCACTATCAGGCGCCGGGATCCGTGGTGCATTACTACCAGCAGGTCGGGCGCGCGGGGCGTGCGATCGACACGGCTCATGGTGTCTTGCTGGCCGGAGACGAGGATGATGATATCCATGCCTTTTTCCGGAACAGTGCGTTCCCAGATGAGCGGAATGTGACTGCGATCCTGGACTTGCTGGCGGCTCAGGATGGTCTATCGATTTTGCAGCTGCAGGAGACACTGAATCTCAGGCACGGTCAGATCGAGAAGGCGCTCAAGGGATTGAGCGTCGAGTCACCGGCTCCGCTCATCAAGCAGGGAAGCCGTTGGTATCGGACGCCCGTGCCTTTTGCGATGGATCGTGAAAGCATTCGACGCTTGACCGAGCAACGGGAGCACGAGTGGCAGGAGATCCTCGACTACATCGATAGCTCCGGATGCCTGATGGCCTTTCTTCGAAACGCCTTAGACGACCCCGAGGCGACCGATTGCGGTCGGTGTGCGGTATGCCAAGGTCGACCGGTGGTTGACACGAGCGTGGAGCGCCGCTTGGCGATCGAGGCTGCGCGTTTCCTGTGCCATGCCGAGGTAGCGTTCAAGCCCAAGAAGCAAGTCGCGTCCGGCGCGTTTCCAGAGTACGGTCTCAAGGGAAACCTGCCAGTGAGCCTGCAAGCCCAGGAGGGACGCATCTTGTCCCGCTGGGGGGACGCCGGCTGGGGTGGCCTGGTGGCACAGGACAAGCCCGCGGGACGCTTTCGAGATGAGCTGATCGAGGCGGCTGCGGAGATGATTCGAGAGCGGTGGCGGCCGGATCCCCCGCCACAGTGGGTGACGTCTGTTCCATCACGCAACCATCCGACCCTGGTCCCGGACTATGCGCATAGGCTCGCGCGGCGGCTCAACCTGCCGTTCGTCGATGCCATCCGCAAGATTCGCGATAATGAGCCGCAGAAGATGCAGCAGAACCGGTTCCATCAATGTCGCAACCTCGATGGCGTGTTTCAGTTGAGCACGGGTATCCCTTCGGGAGCGGTCTTGTTGATTGACGATGTGATTGATTCCGGGTGGACGATGGCGGTTCTTGCCGCGCTCCTGCGGCGCGGGGGAAGCGGACCGGTCTTTCCGGTCGCGCTGGCGTCCACCTCCACTGGTGATTGAATGACGATCTCGGCGAATACCCAAGCCATCCTTCTGCTGACAGCTCATTTCACGAAGGGTGAGTCCGGCGCGCTCAAACCGCTCACGCCAAAGGAGTATGGCCGTTTCGCGGAATGGCTCAGACAGCAGTCCTTGGCGCCCGAGCAGCTTCTGAGTGGTCGTCTGACCGATATGCTCGGTGCCTGGCAAGACAAGACGGTCACCATCGATCGGATCAGCGCCTTGCTCGACCGAGGATCGGCCCTGGCGCTGACGATGGAGAAATGGCTCCGCGCTGGCTTATGGGTCATGACACGCTCCGATCCGGATTACCCGAAACGACTCAAGCACTACCTGCGCGGTGATTCGCCCGCGGTCTTCTTTGGGTGTGGAAACAAGATCTTGCTGAACGGCGGCGGACTGGCCGTGGTCGGGTCGCGCAACGTGAAGGAAGCCGATCTGGACTACACCCGCAAGGTTGGAGCGCTGGCGGCAAGTGCCGGCGTGTCGATCGTGTCCGGCGGGGCGCGGGGCGTGGATGAGACTGCGATGCTCGGCGCGTTGGAGGCAGAAGGAACAGCGGTCGGCATTCTGTCTGACAGCCTGCTCCGGGTCTGCTCTAGCGCCAAATACCGCCGATATTTGCTCGATAACAACCTTGTGCTCATCTCGCCCTTCAATCCAGAGGCCGGGTTCAAGGTGGGCAATGCGATGCAGCGCAACAAATACATCTACTGCCTGTCGGATGCGGCGCTTGCCGTCCATTCCGGCAAGACCGGCGGTACTTGGAATGGCGCACAGGAAGATTTGAGATATCGCTGGGTACCGCTCTGGGTCAAGCGCACGGATGATCCTGAAGCCGGTAATCTGGAGCTGATCGCCGCTGGTGGCAGGGAGGCACCATCCAATATCGACGAGGTCGAGATCTCGAATTTCTTCGAAGAAAAGGCGGATCAGTCAACTGCTGACCAACCCCTGTCAAGCTCGAATGGCCCATCCGCGAAAAAACCGCCCGCCGTCCCTAGGCCTGAAGCAGGCGCTGATCCTGGTACCGAAACTCAAGCGGAGTGGCGACAGAACCAGACGGCTGCCGAGATCGAGCAACAGGCGCCACAGCATGAAGTGGATGCCAGCGTTCCCGAAGCACTCGACCTGTCGAGCGTCACCTTCTACGAGCTGTTTCTCGTCAAGACCAAGGAGATCTGCGGAACGCGCCCACGCACCACGGATGATTTGGTCGAGGCACTGGCTGTCAACAAGACGCAGTTGAACGACTGGCTCAAGCAGGCTGTTGAAGACGGTGAGCTAACCAAGCTCGTGAAGCCGGTGCGCTATGAGGTGAGCTTAAAGCAAGCAACACTGGCTTTGGAATCATGCGATCGGTGACTTCATGTCCAGTCGAACGCTCAATGCTGGTGGTCCGCCCTTCGGCCCCTGTGTCGGCGAGCTTGGTGAGGGTTTCCGCCAACGGGCGCCTGAGTCCGTTCTTTACCGTGACCCGCCAGTTCTACGGCCATGTCGCTGAGCACGTCCTCAGTAAAGTGTCCATCAATTGTTTCCCGATGCGAGCGATGCCGCCCGAAATCCCCCCTACCCCCCCTTTGCGAAAGGGGGGAAGTTGTTGATGGACGCTTTCTTAGAGAAGAGGTGGAGCCCCGGAACTGGTGTGAAACGACATGCTGGGGATGGCGATATATTCACCTGAAATCTCAGAAGAGATACATCTTGACAGCCCTTCTCGCGCATTTTGAAGCCTTGCGCAGGCGCACCTATGGAGGCGGTTGATCTGCAAATAGCGGTCACTCGTCTACTGACCCGCATGTTCGGCTGCGGGCCTCGAGTCTCGCGTTGCCGAAGCAGGATCGAATGACCGCTCCCCGTGATGCCGTCGCAGAGACTCCAAGGCCGGGCGGCCGGTTCTGGCCGGCTGCTGCCACAACGAAGGCCCAAGACGGGCATCGTCGTGGCTCACAAGGCTCGACAACAGCAGCGGCGGAAACTGGCAGGTCTAGCGGGCATTATTCTGAGAAAAATTCGCGGAATAACCTGAGCGACAATAGCAATCACTGATCGACTTCTGCGCGCCCCGCAAACAACCGGAGAAATCTTAGTGGCCGACAATCCTCAAGCACTGATGGCCGTCTCACTCGGCCTGATTCTGTGCTGCATTATCATCATCGTGCTCTTCATCATCTTCGTACACACGATGCCAGGCAAGATCGCGCGCAAGCGGGGCAATGCACAAGCCGAAGCGATCGAGATCCTTTCTCTGCTCGGGTTAATCATCTTCCCGTTGTGGATGGCCGCGCTGGTGTGGGCCTTTGTCCAGCCGTTCACCGTGCCAGTGGAATTGGTCGGGCGCGACGATCACCGCTCACCCGAGCCCGAGCCCGAGCCTGCGCTAGTAGAGTCGGATGCACCCGCAACAGCCAAAGGGGAAGCCTAGGTCATGGAACTGCTCGTCACGATCGCCTATTTCTGTCTGGTCTGGCTGATCTTCTACCGATTTCGCCTGATGCGGTTCAACCTGTTTTGGAAGTTCGTCGTCTTCGGCCTCTATGCCGCAGCGGCCTTGACCGAGGTGATCGTCCTCGGTCAGACAACGCCCTACTCCAAAGAAATGGTCGTCGAGCGGGTGGTGATCCGGCTCGCTCCAGAGTTCGGCGGCCTGGTGGCCGAGGTTCACGCCAAGCCCAACGAACCCATGGCGAAGGGTGATCCCATCTTCAGCATGGATGCGTCACCCTGGAAAGAAAAACTGCTGGAGGCCAAGGGAGCATTGGCCAGCGCCGAGCAACAGCAGAGTGCAGTGGAAGCTGAACTCGCCGCTGCCCAGCGTAAGCTGGATGACGCGGTGAGGCTGGTACCGAAGCAAATGATGGCGGCCCAGGAACTCGACATCCGTGGAGATCGCGTGGACCAACTGAAGGCGCAGATCTCCGGGATCCAGAGCCAGCAGCAGAGCCTCAAGGCCGAACTCGATGAAGCGAGCTACAACCTGGACCACGCGACCATCGTGGCTCCGGCGGACGGCTACCTCGTGGACTTGGTGCTGCGTCCTGGGGCCTTCATCCGCCTCAAACAGCCAGTCGCGAACTTCGTCAGCACTGAAGAGGTTTATCTGGCGGCCAGTATCGACCAACGAGCGACCCAGTGGATTCGCCCAGGTGACCTCGCGCATTTCGCATTGAGCATGTATCCGGGGCGAATCTTCAAGGCGAGGGTGGATTCGGTCGTGTGGGCTTCCGGCCGCGCCCAGTTGCAGGCCTCGGGCGTCCTTCCCACCGAGCAAAACCTTGGGCCGAGCCGGACCTTTTTCGTCAAGCTGGTACCTGAGGGCGACTTCACCCAGACACCCTTGGAGTTTGGCGCCAGCGGGCTGACCGCCATCTTCACCGATAAGGCGGTGGACCTGGTCAAGGTGCTGCGGATGATCGAAATCCAATCGGAGAGTCTGCTCAACTAGGCGATTTACGCGAAAGAACTTACCCGCAGTTTGGTCGGATGAGGATATCCCATTTGGGCAAAGTGGAACTGCGCT
>NZ_JAAIJR010000204.1 GCF_010915725.1 Thiorhodococcus mannitoliphagus | reverse complement strand
GCGTTCGTCCGTTGGCCATGCGGCCACCGCGGCTGTCTCCTGGTGCAGGTTGATCACCGTAGCCTCTTGATCAGGTTAAGATTTCATGAAATCGAGCTTGACACTTGGCCACGAATTCGGCAAGCCCATTGAACGGTATTGGGGCTAAACCGTTCTCTTCCGCTTTTATCGGAGATACATGCAGTTATATCCCATACTGAACCAATAAGGGATGAGCCTTTGCAAAACAATTGCTTGCGCGATAGTCGCAACACAATAAAGCTGAATATCAATTACTTGCAACGCAGAACGGATTTGCCCTGAGCTCATGGCCGTCAGACGTTTCATTCTGAAAGCAATGGTGATATTCTTCAATATGAGAAGAGAGATGGTTGCCTAACTTTCTCAATATCTCGTTTTTTCTAAGGCTATCTTTCGTGATCATCAAAAAACACTTACCGTATCCAATGAGTCCGCCTCGGCAATTATAGCAAAATCAAGCGACTAGCCGAAGGTAACAAAGTAGTACTAGGGATAGACTCGACTTGAGAAGCCGTCTGAAAACCCAAATCCAGATCAGGCAAGCGGTCAAAGCCCCTAGAGCAAAGTCTGAGGCGTTGCCAGTTCATGTGGACGATCCGAGTGTTTTTCTGGCGCTTGGCGCCGAGGGGAAGATCACCATTAACCGACAAGCCTATCCTTCTGATGTCACCGATGCCCAGTGGGAAATCATTGTGCCCTTGCTGCCCAAACCAAACAAGGTTCCTGGCGGTCCTGGGCGCCCACCGGCGGACTTACGCTTGATCGTCAACGCCATCTTCTACCAAGCCAAGGCGGTCTGTCAGTGGCGGCTGCTGCCGCACGATTTTGGCCCGTGGCAAACGGTCTATGAATACTTCAACCGCTGGAGCCGAGACGGGGTGTGGGCCGAGGTCATGGAGATGCTGCGTCGCTTGGAGCGGGAACGTCGTCAAGGGCGCGCGCCCGAACCGACGGCGGGAAGCATTGACAGCCAAAGCGTCAAAACGGCCACCCAAGGCAACGCGGTCGGTTTCGACGGTGGCAAGCAAACCTAAGGGGCGCAAGCGCCACATCTTGGTCGACACCCTGAGCCTGATTCTCACGGTGGTGGTGACGGCAGCCAATGTTGGTGATCGGGCTGGCTTGAAACAGCTGCTGCGTGGCTAGTTTGACGGGTCCATGCATTGGCTGCGCAAGATTTTGGTCGATGGGGGCTATGACGGAGCGCCCCTCAAAGCCTGGTTGGCACCCGTGATCTCGCCGTCCATCGATCTGGACGTGGTTCAACGCCCTTCCTCTGGCTTCCATCTGGTCAAGACAAGCGCCGCTGGGTCGTTGAGCGCACCGGCCTTGATCATCGTTCGGTCCACCTGCCGTGATGCAACCTCAGCAAGTCAAGTAAGACTCTGATTTTTTACATAAAAATTGCTTTAGTTGAGTGCTTTGATCGGTCTTGGGCGAGACGATGATCAAGGCCAGCGCACCTTCTCCTGGTTGTTCAACTATCGGCGCCATCCAAAAGACTATGAAGTGCTGACACGAAACAGCGAAGTCATGATTCAGATCGCGATGATTCATCTGCTTGCTCGGTGCCTGGCGTAGGCCGTAAACGGGTCTTCAGGGAGCTTCTGAGGCTAAATCGCCGGCTTTAGCCGTTACCCGATATCATCGTCTTCTAGACGATGGTTCATTCATCTGCGAAAAAATAAAATTCGCCTACCCGCCGCTTTCAATCTAGAGATATATTCTTTCTTCCATACGGAGAAAAGTACGCGCCAGCGTTTACGCCCTTCATAGGTGCGCGAGATGACGCGGCACAATGTCTCGTGCGGCATCATCTTTCGAAATTCTTGGAATACACTACCCATTCCGAACGTCTCAACAAAGAAGGGCATTTTCTTTGATAAAGTGTCAATAATCGGGTCGCTACTAAATGGCGATTCTCGCCCCAATAATACAGTTTCGCCAGAATGATGAAAAACTATCTCCAAGAAGCGAAAATAGCGATAAGAAGGATTTATTGTTGCGCTCAGTATTTCGGCCTTCTCGATTAATGTGGTAATCAATAAACGCTTAAGGAGCTTGTTCCTCGCGTAAGCGTCTAAATTTCCAGCCAGGATGCCGTTAAACAGAGGCATGCGGCCCCAGTCATTTGTTTCGTGGAGACGATAGGCGGAAAGTGATACATCCATCACGGTTGCGCCCGTGATGGCGGAAAGCGGAATCAGAAAATATGTATCCACGCCACCAAACGGAATTTCGCCTTCTGTGGTTGGCTTCAAGATATCGAGAAGCTCTCGGCGCAAAACATTCGATGACCCATGCTGCCAGTACCAATAACCGAGATCTTCTCCACCAAAATACGTCCCATTCCTGAGGCGATCATAATATTCTGGGGTCACCCCGCTGGCCAATAACAGCGGATGCTTCGGTAAGTTCTTTCTAAATCTTTCGTCTTTGGCATCAAACTGTTGCAGCCCGCCGCTAATCAAGGTGTTGTCGCTGTCGACCATGACCGTGTTGCTTGAAGTAAAAGCAGTCGGCTTAATTGCAGATATGTGAACCTGGACGTGGCTTGATAAGAATTGAGGAAAATAATAGTCGTCAGCATCAAGAAACGCGACTAGACATCCTGTGATATGCTTGAGCGCAGCCATGGCGCCGGCAAAATGGCCTATGTTGTTTTCAAGGCGAAGAAGCCTGAAGCGGTTGTCGCCTTCTATCGCACGCGCTATGACTTCGATGCTCTGGTCTGAGGAGCCGTTATCGACGACAACGCATTCCCATCGTGTATAGGTCTGATGCTTGACGGAATCAATCGCTTGAGTAACAAACTGCTGGTAGTTCCAGTTCACCATGACGATGGAAACTAATGGCTCTGTGATTAGGTCTTTCATCATACTCTTTACCCAGAACTACTATCGACACTACGTTTACTCTCAAGGGCGCGTTGAGCCTCGAGTGCGAGTGCAAAGTCTGCGGCCCGCTGCAGTCCGATCCACAGGGTTTGTGGCCCCGGGAAGCCATCGCGCTTGCGGTTGAGGAAGCCTCCGAGGGTAGCGACCAGGCGGATCATGGTGTCGAGCGAGGGCGGCTCGGCTGGCGGATCCTGGCGCTGGGTGACGAGGTAGACGGCTTTCCACTCGGCCTCGTCAAAGACGGCGTCGCAGGGCAGCTCGGGGCAAGCGCGCCCGAGGTGCGTGAGCAGCAGCACGCGCCAGGCGATGATCATGTAGAGGGCCAACGCGGGCTTGAGGTGCTCGCGCTGTTCCAACTGTAAGCGCTCGATTTTGCAGCCACTTTTCAAAATCTTGAAAAAGACCTCCACTTACCACCTGCAGAGAGACCAGGCGATCTTCTCGAGCGCCTGCTCGGGCGTGTCGACGGGCAGGTTGGTCAACAACAGCCACTGCACGAGTTCCTCGCCGAGCGGTGGATTGACCTCGGTGGCCAACACAGCGGTGACGGTGACGTCGCTGAGCGCACGATCGGGACGTCGCGGCGACTTCAAGGTCACGCGCACGGCTTTGAGGTGCTGCTCAACCGGGCGCGCGGGTTTGCCGTGTCCGGCGGGACGGGTGAAGGTGATCGTCGTCAGCACCGCGGCGGCGGCGAGTGCCTCGCCCAAGGTGCGCCCATCGGTGAGGCGGCGATCGTGATACTGACCGCGGATCAGCCAATCGGCCCCCGACTCGGGACAGGGCGCCTCAACGAACAGGTCGTAGAGGTCGCCCTCGCGGTCGGCGATGTCGGTCAAGCGGGTCTCGGGCAACTGCTCGGCCAAGGCGTTGACCTGGGCAAAGCCATTCACCCAACGCACACTTTCCTTCTTTTCGAGCGGGCGGTTGGCTACCTTGCCCTCACCCAGACTGCCAGGCTCGCGCGCCCAACTGTGAAGATCCAGCAGTCCCAAGGGCGCTCGATCTGGGGTCACCGCCAGGGTCGGATGCAGATACAGTCCCCAGCGCGTCTCGTAGTTCAGCGGGCAAAGACCCTCTATGCGCGCTTTCTTGGAGGTGTAGTCCAGTTCGGTCGTGTCCTGGATGCACAACACCCGCGGGTGCGCGCGCAGACGCTCCTGCGTGCAGGCGATGTGCGGGGCGAGCACGCTCGCCGCCGTGACGCGCTCATTGCCGAGCAAGCGATAGGCACCGCGCGTCTCGTCCCAGCCACCGCAGGCCGCCGGAATGCTCACGCTGGGCTTGGCGCCGAACTGTCCCAACACCTGCTGTGCGCGCCGATTGCGCCGCACATCCCCTAGGTCGATGCCGCTCAATTCCTCCTCCAACGTTCCCGGCGACAGGCCCATAAAAGGCGGCGTGACTCCCTCGGTCGGCTCAAGCAGGGCTGTTTCGTACATCAGGCGGTGTCCCGGTCAATTTCAGTAGGGACGCATTGCACACGAACCTCACCCGTGCGGTCTACCCGGATGCTAGGAGTACTACTGGTTTGTGTACGATGCCGAACCAAGATGTAGGTAAAGCTATGGTCTTTCATATGCCAATCTAATGCCGGTTTTTCGGTTTTTCATTTACCGATAATGGCAAAATTCTCCGTTATCGAAAATCGCAGCTGACCCTGATATTGGCTCGGGTTGCGGAAGAATTCCTCAATAGGTGGCTTTGAGTTCGGCGAATGTCTCGAAATAGCAATTGTATAAGGATCTGTTTCTTGAAGAACTTCCAGAGCCGTTCGATGAAGTTGACATCGGGCGCGTACAGTGGGAGAAAAAGCAGCTTAATCCGTGAGGTCTTGAGATACGCTTGAACTGCTTTGATTCGATCGTAACGCGCGTTGTCGCAGATGGCGTAGATCCAGGTCGCTACTAGGTGCCGCTCCTCGAGCTGCAGAAGCAAGGGGATGGTCGAGTCAGCATTGATGGTGTCGCCGTAGCGCACGATCGGCTCAAGCTGCTCGAGGTTGATCGCAGCGTTCATATTCAGGCGCTTGCGCCCGGTGTTGGAGTGCAGTTTCCCTATCACGCTCAATCCAGCCGGCGGCGATAACCGGATTGTGCTGCGGATGCACGGCATCCATGAAATGCACCAGATCCTCGTCGACTTCGGTTTGCTTGAGCTTTTCGTACTCGGCCAGAAAGGCTTTCTGGACCTCGGCATCGGCCTTGCGCGGAATCGGCTCGGGCTGTTTGTAGATACAACTGAGGCGGTGCAGCAAGAGAGGTCATGCCACTCTCCGTGTAGCTCGCCTCGAAGGTGTCTTCCACCCACTGGGTGACGGCTCTTGCAGTGCAGTAAACGTGTTTCCGCAGATGCGCGTCGAGGTAGGAGAACTCGGCGTCGGTGAGCTGAACGTCGCTGCCGCGGTAAGCGACGTTGACGAGCGCTCCCATCCCACCCTGCTGGTAGAGGAGGAAATGGTTGCGTACGGTGTTGGCATCGAATTGCAGCACCTCCGCCACCGCCTCGGTGCTCCAACCCGTGGCGAGCAGCACCACAGCCCTGAGGCGATCAGCCGCGCGCTGTTCGCGCGTGCGCTGAGGGCTCGCACGGAGCGCGTCAAGCTCAGCAGCTGGGAAGGAGTAATCAACCATGAGCAAAACAATACATTATTTGAGCGAGCCCGGCCACCTCGCCGGATGGATGTTGCAAGGCGAAACCGTTCTGACTTGAGTTCGTCTATGGTCGAACATCTTACCCGACATTCCGCACGCCATAACGTGTAATAACGAATTTTTTGTTGCTGATTTTCAGTGGAGGTGTCGTCATCTCGCACACGAAAAACGAACAAAACGCCCGTCATCGTGGCTGAGCACCGTTATTCCACAGCCATCACCCCAGCGGCAGCTGCTCCCTCACGTTCTGTATCATCGCGTTTTTTGCCAACGCTGAGGGGAAGCACAGATGGCCGTGCACATCGACACCGGCTCCATGGCTAGTCCACGCCATTACAGCAGCCAGGTCCTCAATCACCTGGGGCTCGTGGCCGGAATGTACGACGAGCTGGGTCTGGGGGAGTTGATCGACCAGGTGCTGGTGCAGGATGAAGACAGCCGCAACGTCTCCCTCGGGCAGGCGGTTAAGGCGATGGTGCTCAACGGCTTGGGCTTTACGCAGCGCGCCCTGTACCTCACCCCGTTGTTCTTCAA
>NZ_JAAIJR010000203.1 GCF_010915725.1 Thiorhodococcus mannitoliphagus | reverse complement strand
GTTGGTCGTCTTGACCCCACGAATCGCCTCAAGCCCCACCTTCGCCTTGAAGCTCGCCGAAAAGGTCTTACGATTCCCCTCTGTCACTGTCGCTCTCCTCGTTAATGTGCGAGGCGATAACTTAAATCCGTGTCCAATTCTCGGGGTCCACTATATCCCCCAGGGCTACGACTGGGCCAGTCTCAGGTCCAAGGTGGGCGAGCCGCTGGAGGCGCATTACCTCGTCACCCTGCACCGCCTGGGGCAGAAGCCCGTCATGTTGGGCGCCATCTTCTTCAAGGCGCAGAACAAGATCCAGGATCCGGCGAAGCTCTCGCGCCTGGTGCAGCTGATCGACGCCGAAAACTGGATCAGCCTGGACGCCGCAACCAAGGGCGATCTGTACGAAGGGCTGCTGCAAAAGAACGCGGAAGATACCAAAAGCGGGGCCGGTCAGTATTTCACCCCGCGCGCCCTGATCGAGGCCATGGTGGCCTGCGTGCGCCCCGAGCCTATGAAGACCATTGCCGACCCGGCCTGCGGCACGGGCGGCTTCTTCCTGGGCGCCTACAACTGGCTGACGCGGCCTGGGGCCACGCTGGACAGGCGCCAGAAGACGTTCCTGCGCGACCGGACCTTCCACGGCAACGAGATCGTGCCCAATACCCGCCGCATGTGCCTGATGAATCTCTTCCTGCACAACATCGGCGTCATGACGAACCAGCCGACTCGGCTCTAGCTCCTCCACACCTCTGACTGGCACCTCGGCCGCAGCCTTTACGGCCGCAAGCGCTATGCGGAATTCAAGGCCTTTCTGACCTGGCTCGCCGAGAGCATCGATCAAGAGCAGGTCGATGTCCTGCTGATCGCGGGTGACGTCTTCGACACCAGCGCGCCGAGCCATCGCGCCCAAGGCACTGCTGCGCGCGCTGGATGTGGACGTCATCGGAGCGACGACCGAGGATCCGGAAGATGAGGTGCTGGTGCTCGCGGATGCGACGGGAGCGGCAGAGCTGATCCTCTGCGCGGTGCCCTATCTGCGCGACCGTGACATCCGCACCGCAGAGGCCGGCGAAACCATTGAGGATAAGGACCGCAAGCTGCGCGACGGCATCTGCGGACACTATGCCAAGGCGGCGGAGATCGCCGAGCGGCGACGCGCCGAGCTGGGGCATCAGATCCCCATCATCGGCATGGGCCACCTCTTCGCGGCGGGCGGCCAGACCGTCGAGGGCGACGGCGTTCGCGAACTCTACCTGGGCTCGCTCGCCCACGTCTCGGCTGGCATCTTTCCGGCCTGCTTCGACTGCCTCGCCCTCGGCCAACTGCACGTCCCGCAGCAGGTCGGCGGATCGGAGACCCTGCGCTACCGCGGCTCCCCCCTGCCGATGGGGTTCGGCGAGGCCCGGCAGGCCAAGAGCCTCTGCCTGGTCGAGCTGAGCGGCAGCGAGGCAAGCGACCCGGCTCGTCGAGAGACCCGTCTTCCAGCGCCTAGAGCAAGCCACCGAGGGCTGCGAGCTGGAAATCCTGCGGGTCAAGAACAACCGCGTGGTCGAGCGCGTCCTGGAACGAATGGACGCTGAGGAAAACCTCGCGGACCTTCGAGTCGAAGAGGTCTTCGCGCGCTGCATCACCGCGCACGGAGTCTCGGACGATCAACGGCCGGGGCTCTTGCTTGCGTATCAAGAGATCTTACAGGCGCTGAATGAAGCGGACCCGCAGGCGGATTAAGGACAGCCCCGATGCGCATCGAGCAGCTGCGATTCAAGAACCTCAACGCGCCGATCGGCGACTGGACGCTCGACCTCAGCCACCCGGCCTTCACCGCAGACGGCATCTTCGCCATTACCGGGCCAACGGGGGCGGGCAGCGCACGCGGCGCGCCTCGTCGGATCTTGTGAGGTGCTCGCCATGACGGGGCGAGCCCAGAGCAGGCGCCGATCTTGATGAATGACGACGCGCCCTTCATGGTCCTGCAAAGTGGCTGTCGAACGGTCATGCCATTTGACGGCACAACCTCGCTATACTCGCGCCGATGGCAACGCCGGAACGGATCGGAGTAAAAAATCATGGGCGTACCGCAAACTCGGACTGACTTCTCAGCCGCCGACTATCTTGCCTGGGAGAGCGAACAGCCGGAGAAATCGGAGTTCTTCCGAGGTGAGGTCTTCGCCATGGGCGGGGCGTCCAGGCGCCATGTAACCGTCTCGGGAAATGTCTTTTCCGCTCTAGATCAAGCCATCGAAGGCTCCCCCTGCCGCGCCTACATGGCCGACATGAAACTCCGCGTTCTTGAGGACGAGGCGTATTTCTACCCGGATGTCCTGGTGACCTGCGATCCCGCCGACCATCGCTCGGACCTCTTCATGAGCGCCCCAACGCTGGTGGTCGAGGTGCTTTCGCCCTCGACGGCCGCCTTCGATCGCGGCGAGAAGTTCGCGGCCTACCGCCGGATCCCATCGCTGCGGGAGTTCGTCTTGATCGATCCCGAGAAACAGAGCATCGAGATCTACCGGCGCGCCGGTCACGACGTCTGGGAACTCCACGATATCCCCCCTGAGACACCGCTCGCGTTAGCCAGCCTGGAGGCCGAGATCGGCTGGGACCGCCTTTTCAGAAACCTGGACTGAGGTGATCTGAATCGGGGGATAGAAAATCCAACCCTGCTCGGGAGACATGAGCGCCAGCGCGACGAGCGACAGCGGCTCGACAGCCTCTCCGTCGAACTGGCGGGGCTTCAGCTCCTCAGCGCGGAGGAGGAGGCCAGCCTGACCGACAGCCTGGAGTAAAAGCGCGGCCAAGACACCGAACTGAGTCAGCAGATCAGCGGCCAGCTCATGCTTCGTCCGCGTTGAGCGCACTCATCAGCGCGTCGGCGTCAGCGTATCGATGCGTTCGGCCGGCCGGCCTATAGATCAGCTAGCGATGCGCGCAGACGCTCCCTTGCCAACCTCCTGCTGAGTCTCTTGCAACTCGGCATGGGCAGCCTCGGTCAGCACGACGTAGCTCGGGCGATTATTCTTAGAAAATGCCCATCAATTGTTTCCCGATGCGAGCGATGCCGCCCGAAATCCCCCCTGCCCCCCCCTTTGCGAAAGGGGGGAAGTTGTTGATGCACACTTCCTTAATGATGTGCACAGGCCCATTGTGAGGGGCTGCGTCCAGGGCGGCTATTCCGCGGCGCTTGATCTCTTGGGCCGGAATGCGTTCATGCCTGCTCCAGGGACTGAAACAAGCGCCAATGCGAGCACGACGAACGGTGCGCCTCACGGTTGGGGCAATCCTGTCAATGGGCGTGCTCGCAGTCCGCCAAAGGATGATTCGGTGAAAAGCGCGAGCGACCGACCGTCATCAAAGACACCCGTCCTCACTCGGCGCTTTGCGCCGGCTCGGACCCCTTGTCCTCCTGAAAGTCAGCAAAGCGACAGACTTCGGCCGCTTGAGATCCCAAAATTCAGTGGCTGGAATTCGCGTCCTGCGGTCAGAGCAATGCTCCAACGGCCTGCCCGCTCGGCCGATTACAGGACCGAGGCGCAGGGCGCCGAGAGCGGGCGAGCCACCGCAACCTGGTGGCTCGCGACCAAAGACTGACGCCGGGCCGCTCGAAATCAAACCGCCAGCGCGTACACCGCGCGGGAGCGCTCCAGCCCGACGTCTTGATGCTCGCCGAGCGCGGTCATGCCGTGTGCTTCGAGCTTGGCCAGCAGCGGGGCGATGGCCTCGGCGCCGATGCCGTAGCTCGACAGATGGGTGGGCACCTGCAGCGACTCGAAGAAGTCGCGGGTTTGGGCGATGGCGCCATCAATGCGCGCCTCCTCGTCACCCTCGCGCAGCCCCCAGACCCGCTCAGCGTACTGCAGCAGCTTTGCCCGCTTCTCCTCGCGCCGCACCTGGAGCATGGCCGGCAGGACGATGGCGAGGGTCTGGGCGTGATCCAGTCCATGCAGCGCGGTGATCTCATGCCCGAGCATGTGGGTTGCCCAGTCCTGCGGCGCGCCGGCACCGATGAGGCCGTTCAGGGCCAGGGTCGCCGTCCACATCAGATTGGCCCGCACCGCGTAGTTCTCTGGCTCGGCTAGTGCCTTGGGCCCTTCCTCGATCAGCGTCAGCAGCAGACCCTCGGCGAATCTGTCCTGCACCTTGGCGTCCGCCGGATAGGTCAGATACTGTTCGGCGATGTGGGTGAAGGCGTCAACCACGCCATTAGCGACTTGGCGCGGCGGAAGCGTGTAAGTCTTGGTCGGGTCGAGCACCGAGAAGCGCGGGTAGACCAGGGGATTGACGAAGAAGAGCTTGTCCTGGGTAGCCTTGCGCGTCACCACGGAGCCGCCGTTCATCTCCGAGCCGGTGGCCGGCAGCGTCAGCACGCTGCCGAACGGCAACGCCTCGCTGATGGGCGCCTGTTTGGCAAGGATGTCCCAGGGCTCCCCGGTAAAGGGCACGGCGGCGGCGATGAACTTGGTGCCGTCGATGACCGAGCCGCCGCCAACGGCGAGCAGGAAGTCGACCCGCTCGCTGCGCGCGAGTTCGACGGCCTTCATGAGGGTCTCGTAGGTCGGATTCGGCTCGATGCCGGCGAATTCGAGGACGGTGAAGTCTTTCAGCGCCCGCTTGACCTCGTCCAGCGTCCCGGTCTTGACGACGCTGCCGCCGCCGTAGGTGATGAGCACGCGGGCGCCTGCGGGGATTTCTTGGGCGATCTCGGCGATTTGGCCCTCGCCGAAGAGGATGCGTGTCGGATTGTGGAAGGTGAAATTCAGCATGGGGCTTACCTGTTGAAGTCGACGAAACGAGCCTTTCAAGCTCGACGATCGACGCGGCGCGAGGCGCCGCGTCGCAGCGGGGTCGATCAGAGACAGTGGGAGGGCGTGCCTTCGAGGAAGGAATAGTCCGTATAGCCATGCTCGTCCCCGCCGTAGAAGGTCGCCTCGTCGGGCGTATTCAGCGGAGCATCCCGACGCAGGCGTTCAACCAGGTCCGGGTTGGCGATGAAGAGCTTGCCGAAGGCGATGAGGTCGGCGGCATTCGAGGCGCGCGTCTCCAGGGCTAGATCGCGCGTGTAGCCGTTATTGCCGATGTAGGTGCCGTGAAACAGCGCGCGCAGCTTCGACAGCTTGAAGGGATGTCCAGTCTCGCGCGGGCCGCCGGTGACGCCCTCGACGAGGTGCAGAAAGCCGAGACCCCGCTCGGACAACTGCTCGACGACATAGCCAAAGAGGGCTTCGGGATCGCTGTCTTCCATGTTGTGGACCGGCGAGAGCGGAGCAAGTCGGACGCCGACACGTCCCTTGTCCCAGACCTCGAGCACGCTGTCCACCACCTCCAGCAGCAGGCGCGCACGATTCTCCACGCTGCCGCCATAGGCGTCGTCGCGCCGATTGGATCCATCGCGCAGGAACTGGTCGAGCAGATAGCCGTTGGCCGAATGGATCTCGACCCCATCGAAGCCGGCCGCGCGCGCCTGCTCCGCCGCCCGGCGATAGTCGGCGACGATACCGGGGATCTCATCCAGCTCCAGGGCGCGGGGCGTCACCATGTCGACCATCCCCTTGCCCGTGAAGACCTGGCCCTCGGCCTTGATGGCGGACGGCGCCACGGGCAGCGCGCCGCCTTCCTGCAAGTCAGGGTGCGAAATGCGCCCGACATGCCAAAGCTGGATGAAGATCTTGCCATGATGACCGTGGACCGCCTCGGTCACCTGCTTCCAGCCCTCTACTTGAGCCTCGCTGTAGATGCCGGGTGTTTGGATATAGCCCTTGCCCTGGGGCGAAATCTGCGACGCCTCGCTGATGATGAGTCCGGCGGTCGAGCGCTGGGCATAGTAGGTCGCCATCAGGGGCGTGGGCACGTCGCCCTGCCCGGCCCGGCTGCGCGTCAGCGGGGCCATGACTAAGCGGTTCGCTAGGGTCAGATCGCCGAGTTGATAGGGTTGAAAGAGATCGCTGGTCGGTTGTTCGCTCATGGCGGTTATCCAAATGCAGATTGGGTATAAACCTTGACCATGTCGCGGTGATACCGCCTCGTCTCAAGCCCTCACCCAGGGCATCGATCGGCAAAGCGCACCTCTGACAAGCGATTCAATCCGCGGAGACCACGCCTGGCGTCTGAGCTGGAGGAAAAGACGACGTCACGGTCGAAGCGAATCGGGCCAGAAAGCGCGGTCGGTGGGAGCGGCGCCCCCCCCCCCCCGGGGGGCCCGGGGGGCGGGGGGGCCCCCCCCCCCCCCCCGGGGGGGAAGGGGGGGGGGGGGGCGGGCCGGGGGCGCCCCCCCGCGGGGGGGGGG
>NZ_JAAIJR010000202.1 GCF_010915725.1 Thiorhodococcus mannitoliphagus | reverse complement strand
GTCACCGCCAGGGCCTTATCCCTAAAACCCCCGCTACCCAAATCAGGTGACGGGGGTTTTTCTTTGCGCAAGGAAAAACATTCGCCCCAGCGCCGATTCAGGAGCCATATAACTGCTCCAAATACCCCCAGCGCCGCCTCAACGCTCCCCTGATGGACGCATTCAGCGCGCCAACCCTCCAATGGTTCTCCCAGAACTTCGATGGGCCAACCGCAGCCCAGCAACTCGGATGGCCACTCATCGCGTCAGGTGGTCATGTCCTGATCACAGCGCCGACGGGCAGCGGCAAGACGCTGGCCGCCTTTCTTTTTGCCATCGATCGGTTGATGGTTCCGACATCGTGCCCGTCTCAGGACAAAGGCCAAGCCGTGGCGTCCGTGCCTGGCGCCCCTGGTACTCGGGTTCTCTATATCTCGCCGCTCAAGGCGCTGGTCTACGACATCGAGCGCAATCTGCGAGCACCGCTCGCTGGGATCGCCCGCTTTCACGAAGCGACGGACCAAAGCCTGCCGATGCCGCGGGTCGGTATTCGGACAGGTGATACCTCATCGAAGGAGCGGCTCCGCCAGCTGAAGGATCCGCCTGAGATTTTGGTGACGACGCCGGAATCCTTGTACCTCCTGCTCGGCTCCCGCGCTGCGGATAACCTGAGATCCGTGACCACAGTCATTGTCGATGAGGTTCACGCGCTCGCGTCGACGAAGCGGGGCGTGCACCTGGCTTTATCCTTGGAGCGCCTGAGCGCTCATTGTGATCAGGATCCGCAGCGCATCGGTTTGTCCGCGACGATTCGGCCGCTTGATGAAGCCGCACGTTTCCTTGGAGGGCGGCGCAAGGTCGAGGTTCTAGACTGTGGTGGGCCGCCAAGACTCGATCTCCAGATCAAGGTCCCCGTTGCGGACATGGAAAATCCACCGGTGGCTCGAAAGCAGGAGCCCTCCAGCGGCCCCATTCTCGGAGAGCTTTACCGTCGCCCCCTGGAAAGTGTCTCCGAGGACCGAGGCATGTGGTCGGCGATCTATCCTGCGCTGCTGCGCGAGATCGAGCGGCATCGCTCGACCATCATCTTCGTCAACAGTCGCGGACTCTGCGAGCGCCTGTGTCACCGTTTGAATGAGATTGCGCAAGGGGATGACGGCGGTGAAGAGATCGCGCTCGCGCATCATGGCAGTGTCAGTCACGAGCAGCGTGCCCAGATCGAGGACGGGCTGAAGCGCGGGACGATCAAGGCCATTGTTGCGACCAGCTCTTTGGAGATGGGCATCGACATGGGTGGCGTTGACCAAGTGCTCCTGGTCGAGTCGCCGGGCTCGGTCGCGCGCGGTCTGCAGCGTGTTGGACGTGCCGGCCATGGTGTCGGTGAGGTGAGCAATGGCCGCATCTACCCGAAGTTTCGCGGCGATTTGCTGGAGTGTGCCGTCATTGCTGGACGGATGCTGCGCGGCGAACTCGAGTCGGCTCGGATGCCGCGTAATGTCCTTGATGTCCTGGCCCAGCAGGTGACCGCTTATTGCTGCGAAGGCGAGCGCTCCGTCGAAGAGATCCATGCTCTGATCACTCGTGCGGGTCCCTATCTGGACATCTCACGCGCGGCATTGGAAGCCGTTCTCGACATGCTGTCCGGGCGATTCCCGTCGACTGACTTCGCAGATATCAAGCCTCTCCTCAGCTGGGACCGTACCAAGAACCTCTTGAGCCCGCGAAAGGGTGCGTCCATGGTAACGCGCTTGAATGGCGGCACCATTCCTGATCGGGGCAACTACGCAGTGCATCTCGGCGCTGAGGGCCCGCGGATCGGCGAACTCGACGAAGAGATGGTGTTCGAGACCAAGGCGGGCGATTGCATCTTGCTCGGGTCTTCTACCTGGCGGGTCGAGCAGATCACCCGAGATCGCGTCGCGGTGTCACCGGCGCCTGGCGAACCGGGGCGACTTCCGTTCTGGCGAGGCGAGGGGCCGGGCCGCCCGCTGGAGTTGGGACACGCTATCGGCGCTTTCTGTCGCGGGCTGTCCAAGCTGCGTGGTGCGAAGGCGCAAGCTTGGATCATGACCCAGGCGCCGCTCGATGAGATGGCCGCCGCGAATCTTGGCGCCTATATCGAGGCGCAGCGTCGGGCGACAGGGGAGGTCCCAAGCGACCGCGTCATCGTCGTGGAGCGCTTCAGAGACGAACTCGGCGACTGGCGTATCTGCATCCTCAGCCCCTTCGGCTCCCGGATTCACGCCCCCTGGGCAATGGCGATCCAATGGCTGCTCGAGCGCCGCGAGGGCTTTGAGATCCAGGTGATGTATACGGATGACGGGATCGTCTTGCGCATCGCCGACGGCGAGGCACTGCCCGAGTTGTCCGACCTCCTGCCGCCGGTCGAGGAGCTTGAGGAGCGGGTGACGCACCAGCTGGCGAATACTGCGTTATTCGCCTCTTTGTTCCGTGAGAATGCCGCGCGCGCCCTGTTGATGCCCCGACGCTCTGCCAAAGGGCGGCGGCCGTTATGGGCGCAGCGGCTCAAGGCGCAGAGCCTGCTCGCAGCGGTGCAGCGATACCCTTCATTTCCAGTGGTGCTCGAGACCTATCGTCAGGCGCTGAGTGACATCTTTGATCTCGCCGGCCTCGAGACCGTGCTGCGCGGCATCGCCTCAAGGTCGATTCGGATCCATGAGGTGGAGACGCGTCATGCGTCGCCCTTTGCGCGCTCCTTGGTTTTCGCCTATGTCGCCGCCTACATCTATGAGCAGGACGCGCCGATCGCCGAGAGGCGTGCACAGGCGCTCGCCTTGGACCGCAACCTCTTGGCCGAGCTGCTGGGGCAGGCGGAACTCAGGGACCTCATCGATCCCGAAGTCCTAGAGCAGATTGAAGACGAACTCCAGCACCGTGCGTCAGGCCGTCAGGCACGAGACGCCGACGAGCTGCACGACCTCTTGCGACGGGTCGGCGATCTGACGACGGCAGCATTGATGGACCGCTGCGAGGGCGACCTTGAGCTATGGCTTAGGGTGCTGACGGAGCAGCGCCGAGTGATCTCGGTCAGACTGGCTGGCGAGGAGCGTTGGATCGCGGCGGAGGACGCAGCCCTCTATCGCGACGCCGCTGGCTGCGTGCCGCCCCCGGGGCTGCCGGATGCCTTCTTGGAAGGAGGCCCGGATGCCTTGGAGCAGCTCTTGCGCCGCTATGCCCGGACCAGAGGGCCTTTTGCTGCCGAGGAGGCGGCGCGTCGCTTTGGCCTGCGGACTGGGCATGTCGAGCCCGTCCTCCGCCTCCTTGAGCTAAGAGGCGATCTGGTGCACGGAGAAATCCGTCCTTTCGGCAGCACGCCCGAGTGGTGCGACCAAGAGGTCATGCGGCAGATCCGGCGGCGGACGCTGGCGAAGGCGCGCGACGCCGTGACGCCTGTGGATCACTCGGCCTTGGGCCGCTTTCTGCCAGCTTGGCAGGGTGTCGGAGAAGGGCGCAAGGGCTCGGAGGCCTTGTTGCATGCATTGCTGCCGCTGGAAGGGCTGACGCTGTCCTGGTCTTTGCTGAATCAGAAGATCCTGCCCGCGAGAGTCACTGGATTTCGGCCCGAAGAGTTCGACATGCTTGCCGCCATGGGCCAAGTCGTTTGGGTCGGTTGCGGGGCAGCCGGTCCTCGGGATGGTCGAATCGCCGTCTATCGCCGAGAGGCGATCGGGCAGTTGCTTGACCCGTCAGAACTCGGGCAGAAGCGCAACGAAGTCGAACAGGAATCGGCTCAGGATGTCATCTTGCGTCACCTTGAAAGGCGCGGTGCCAGCTTTCTGTCGGAGCTAATGCAAGCCTTGGAACTGGCCGGTTTCAAGGCGCAGGACACCATCACCTCGAGCCTCTGGGATCTGGTGTGGTCTGGGTTGATGACCAACGATACCTTCGCACCCTTGCGTGCGCTCAACGCCGGACCATCGAAACGCCAGCGCGGTGCGGCCGCGGCTTTGGCCGGTGGGCGTTGGTCCTTGGTTGTCGATCTCCTGAATCCTTGCTCCGACACCGAGCGCAGCCTCGCGCGAGCCCGCATGCTGCTTGAGCGCTATGGCGTGGTGAGTCGCGAAGCGGTTAGCGCCGAAGGACTGGCCGGCGGTTTCGGACCTCTGTACCAGGTGCTCAAACAGATGGAGGAGTCTGGCGCCGTGCGCCGCGGCTACTTCGTCGAAGGTCTATCGGGGGCTCAGTTTGGATTGGCCGGTGCGGTTGATCGATTGCGGGCCGCGCGGGACGATGATCGACCGCTCGACGGCTACGGACAAGATGCTGTTTCGGTTCTGGCTGCCGCGGATCCCGCGAACCCCTTTGGTGCCTTGTTGCCTTGGCCGCAGAGCCCCGCGGGCCAAGCGCCCAAGCGAACCCATGGTGCCTACCTTGTCCTCGTTGCCGGGCGGCCGACGCTTTATCTCGCTGCTGGCGGAAAACAGCTGACCAGCTTCGCCTGCCCCGAGGCGGAGCGCGGCGCTGACCTGAAGCTTGCGGCTGCCGCGCTACATCAGCTGCCGAGAATCGGGCGCAAGCGGCTGCAGATCCAAATGATCGATGGGATTCCGGTAACCGAGTCGCCATTACGCACGCTGTTTCTATCCGCCGGCTTCGATGCCGACTACGACGCCCTTGTGCAAGCGAGAGGCTTCGCCTGACGACGTGACAAGAGGTGTCTGCGTGGTCGCGACGCCGTCCATGCCTGGTACACATCCGCTCGCCACGTGCCTGTTTGAAGCTTGCGCTATCTGTTTCTCGTCGCGTCACATGGCGGCCTGCGCTGTGTGCGATCCCGCCGTGATCCGTTACAGAATTTCCCTTTCCTGACAAATATCCTAGATTTCTTACTGTGGATTCTGTCGAGGATCCTTTGCCTCTTGCCTTCATGTCCATGTTTTGAACCGTGATGTGACGGCGGATCTGTGCGTCCTGCTTTCGCTGAGGCTTGGATCGACACTGAGGGATCAAAGGGTGTTTTCTTATAAAATATTGAAAATAAAGATTATTTTGTTTTAATAATTCTTATCTATCGCGCTGATCGAAACATACGATCTTCATATCGCGCCAAATAGCATTGTACAAACCTGGTTTCTCGCCTAGAGTCAGGTGAAACTTAGGGCGAGGGAGGAACTCCAAAAACCTCGTCATAAGCGCTGGTAAATAACAGACCGTAATGCTAGGATTTTAATCCAAACAACGAGACTCAGGTATTTGATTATGGCCAAAGACTTCATGATGCCGACCGGTACGATCGAGGCTTACATCAGCAGCGCCTACCAGATCCCTGTGCTAACCCCAGAGGAAGAAAAATCGCTGGCGGTTCAGCTTCGCGATCAGGGTGATCAAGAAGCAGCGCGCCGCCTGGTGACCTCGCACCTCAGGTTCGTGATTAGAATCGCTCGTGGCTATCTCGGCTACGGCTTGCCGCTGCCCGATCTCATTCAAGAGGGTACGGTCGGGCTGATGAAGGCCGTCCGTCGCTTCGAGCCGGACATGGGCGTGCGTCTCGTGTCCTTCGCCGTCCATTGGATTCGTGCGGAGATTCACGAATACATCCTACGCAATTGGCGCATCGTCAAGGTCGCGACCACCAAGGCTCAACGCAAGCTGTTTTTCAACCTCCGCAGCTCGAAGAAACGCCTTGGGTGGTTCACCAAGAGCGAGGTAGATGCCGTCGCGGCCGATCTCGGGGTCAAGCCGGAAACCGTGCTGCAGATGGAGTCGCGTCTCGCCAATCAGGACTTGTCCTTCGACGGTCTCGAAGACGACGATGACGACGCGCCGAGTGCTCCCTCGACCTACCTTCCAGACACCAGCATGGAGCCTGCGCGTGTGCTTGAGCACGAGGACACCGATCGCTACCAAAAGCAGCGTCTCTACGCTGCGCTGCAGGGCCTCGATGAGCGCAGTAAGACGATCCTCTGTGAGCGCTGGCTATCCGAGAAGAAGCAGACGCTGCATGAGCTGGCAGGACAGTTTGGCGTCTCCGCAGAGCGGATTCGTCAAATCGAGAAGAACGCGATGAAGAAGGTGCGACTCCAGCTGGAGGTGTGATCGCCTCGAGTTGATCCCCTCTCAATTGCGCCCGGGACGAAAAGCGTCGTTTCGCAGCGCGCTGGCCTCAAACGAGCGGCGCTCAGCGTACTAGAGGCGGCCTGGATGACAAATGAAGACAAACCCGACCCGCTGTAAAGCGGGTCTTTTTTTGTGATCAGGGGGCGGCCTTAGAAAGTGCTCATCAACAACTTCCCCCCTTTCGCAAAGGGGGGCTAGGGGCATAGCCGTCAGGCTAAGAATAGCCAACGTTATTCATTTTCCATAAACCATTTATATTTCAATCTATTGAACAACTC